>CAMEMA010000175.1 GCA_945926705.1 uncultured Clostridia bacterium | reverse complement strand
CTCAGAGGTTTTACTCAAAATTGAGTAAAAGTCCTCATTCTCTGAAAAACCGTATTCGCACATTCTTTTGAACCAGTCATTATATCTGGTTTCTACTTCGAGGGCTTTGTGAAGCTCTCTGCCTGATACTGTCGGACGGTCTGCGTTGTCGTAACTGACGTTGATTAATTCGTTCATTTAGACTTCCTCCTGTTTTCTGTTTTCTTGCGTTTCCCATTTTTGGGACGGAGAAGCTAAAAAAATATCAGCTTTCTCACTATTATGAATAATGTGAAGCACGGAACATATTTTGTCAATCTCATCGGTGTTAAAAGAACTTGTACCCACCATACGGCTTGACAGAGTATTTGAAGATATTCCGATGCATTCTGCTAATCGCTCCTGTGTAAATCCGGCTTTTGCGATAGCAGCCTTAAGCAGATTTTTATTAAGCACTTGGCAACCTCCTTTCTTCCCACTTTTGGGATTGATTATAGTATAGCACAGCTTTTTTTAATTGTCAACCCCTTTTTGGGAAAAAATCAAAGATTTTTTGAAAAAACTATTGCAATTTTGGGAAGATGATGTTATAATAACAATAAAAGGAGGCGTAAATCATGGATGAACGTGCTAAAAGAATAAATGAGGCAATAGAAAAAAGTGGATATAGCTATCCTGAATTAGCAAAAATAACTGGCATTTCTAAATCATCATTACAGCGATATGCAACAGGGGAAACTAAAAAAATCCCCATAGATTGCATAGAAGAAATCGCAAGAGCTACAGGAGTAAGTGCAAAATATTTAATGGGCTGGGAGGATACACAGGAACAGGACGACCTTTCAATCCTCATGGAAAAATACGACAATATTCGTCCGATAAAACTGAAACGTTTTCCGCTGCTTGGCGAAATAGCTTGCGGTCAACCTATATTTGCTGATGAAGATAGAGAAAGCTATATAATGGCTGATATGGATATCAGGGCTGATTTCTGCCTGCGTGCAAAGGGTGACAGCATGATAAATGCCCGTATTTATGACGGAGATGTTGTTTTTATCAGGGAAATGCCAATGGTTGACAACGGTGATATTGCCGCTGTTATCATAGATGATGAAGCTACACTGAAAAAAGTCTATTATTATCCTGATAAAGGAAAGCTCGTGTTATATCCTGAAAATCCTGATTACGAACCGTTCATATACGTAGGAGAGGAGCTTAACACAATCCGTATTCTCGGCAAGGCTGTTTATTTTATGAGTCCATTGTAAAATATAAATTTTGCCAATGAAAGGAGGTGTTTAAATGGAAACTTCAACCATGATAGTACTCGTGCTTTTAGCAGTGATTTCTATTGTTATAATATTATCAGTTGTGCATATTTCATCTAAAGTTGACGAAATTGCAAACTATACAAGAAGATTAATGGAAATTGCAGAGAAAAACAATAAGGATAAATAAAAAAATTCCCCCTGCCGGCAGCCACCAACAGAGGGATAGGACGTGCAATAATACACATCACAACATTTGTATTATAGCACGCCTTGAATAATTTGTCAAGGAGTGATAGATAATGGGTAGACCAAGAAAAGAGAAGCCGAACCATGCAACAGGTATGTATGAAGTCAAAGTGACTATAGGGCATGATTTTGACGGTAGGCCAATCAGAAAGAGTTTCTACAGCGCAATCAGTAAGGCTGATGCAAAGGCTAAAGCTGAAGAATACAAGATAAATCAAGCTGTGTATGATGCAACAGGAGAAAACCCAGAGCCGCGTATTATGACCTTCGAGACATGGGCTAATAAATGGCTTGACACATACAAAAAAGGAGTTGTAAAAGAGCACACCTATAATTTCACGTATAAGTCTAATGTTGAAAAGTACCTTATCCCCTATTTTGGCAAAGCACATATCTCAAAAATCCAGCAAATTGATATTCAGAAATATTTTAATCAGGTAGAACACAACGGAGAACCACTTGCTAAATCCACACTGGACAAGCACAAAATGATTCTAAAGTCCATTTTTGATGCGGCAATTGATAATGATTTGTGCTATAAAAATCCGGTTAAAAACATCAAATATCAGAGGGTTGCTGAATCTGAGGAACGCATTGCATACACAAAGGAAGAAGCCAACAAATGCGAAGAATACGCACAGCAGCACGGCAGAAAAGATGTAGTCATTATGCTTAATACTGGCGTTCGCCGTTCTGAGCTTCTCGGATTAAAGTGGAGCGATATTGATTTTTCTAACAAGATAATGCACATAGAAAGAGCTGTTACGCAAACAAAAGGTAAAATAATTATCGATAGACCAAAAACTAAAACATCTATCCGGGCAATTCCAATGTCTGACGCTCTGACAGAATATCTTAAGCAATTTGCCGGCGGAGCTGATTCCTTTATAATAGGTTCAGGTAAAAAGCCAGTCAGTGTTAGTACCTACGCTAAACATTTTAAATTATTTATGAAGCAAATGTCAGAAGAAACAGAGCTTCCAGAACTCTCCCCTCACGAGCTAAGGCACACCTATGGAACTACACTGCGTGAAAACGGTGTAGATATATACACC
>CAMEMA010000174.1 GCA_945926705.1 uncultured Clostridia bacterium | reverse complement strand
TAGCGATTCAAATACGCCACCCCTATGCCGAATCCACAAAGTCACCTCATATTTGCTTCTATCCAGAAGAGGCAACAAACTCACAAGACTCTTCTCTGCTCCACCACAAGTGAGCGAATCAATTATAAATAATATTCGTTTCATTTGTGTTTGTTGATAAAATCTGATATGGGAAGATTGAAATCAGCTTGGTTTGCTTCAATGGAATCTTTTGACCAATTCCACAAAGAAATTTCATTCATTACACTTTTTTCTTATTCTGTGCATTTATGCTTGATGATTTTAGCAGGCACACCGCCCACCACACAGTAATCGGGCACATCGGTAGTGACCACTGCACCGGCAGCCACCGTCACACCATTGCCAATAGTTACACCATTCAAAATGATTACATTCATCCCTATCCACACATCATTACCTATCGTGATTCCCTCTTTTTGTGGTGTGCGATTTTTAAAAGGATATGACGAAACACATTCGGTGTAATGCTTACCATCATCCATTATAAATTTCACCCCATAAGAAATGGCGCAATACCTTCCTATCACAAGAGGTGCATCACTCCAACGATACACCAAAGCGTTGTTGTCGTACGTGCCTTCACCTAAGGTGGTAAAATTGTCATTTTTCAGGTATGGCATATCCACCACACGAATCATGTGGTTATAGTCTATCCCTAATACCCGCCACAAAAATCTACGCAATTTGCTAATCATCGCTTAGGAATATTGGTAAAGAATTGCGCAAAAAAAAATTTTATCTCCTCGATGCAATATTCATAATAAAATCTAAAAAATGAAATTGCTTGTTGATAAAAAGAAATTTGACTAACTTGAGAAATCTTGTCTCAGGAGTATGATATTCATCAAAATACGATATAAATTTTTCATCCACCAAGTAAAAATTATCAATTCGCTTTTTTCGATTATAATTATTTCTATAATTTGAAAAAATTACACGCTGAATATAATAAGTTATTAACTGATGTTTTTGTTCGCTAAAGCTGACAATATTTTCTAATTGTTCAAACTGATTCACTGATTTGTATAGTCTACATAATCCTGAATATTCTTCATCAAATTTATAGATACGAGTAGATATGCTATTCTCATGGCCTTCATAATAATAATGAGCATTAGGTACTACTTTAATCGTTCGGCAATATTTAAGATAATTAAGGATAAAGTCATAATCTTCTGCATAGATAATGTCACTACTAAATCTTATATTAAACTCATTTAGAATTTTATTTCTAAATAGCTTACAGTACGAACCACAGTACCTAAACAAAATATATTTGTCAAAAAAAGTACATTTATTGTCAAGGAAGAAAACTTCTTCATTTTTAAAGCCTATCATTGACTGCTTTCCTTGTTTAATACAAATCATACCCTGGAATATCAAATCAGTTTCTTCGTCCATTTTGTTTAACATACATGATAGATACTCTTTTCCGACATAATCATCAGCATCAACAAAGCATATGAATTCACCCTTTGCTATATTAAGACCTGAATTCCGTGAAGTACTGGGTCCTGAATTTTGTTGATTAATTAAAATTATCCTTTTATCTTTTGATTTGTACCTCTCACAAATTCGTTTTGAGCTGTCTGTTGAACCATCATTAACAAGAATTAGTTCAAAATCTTCAATAGTCTGAGCTAACAAACTATCTATACATCTTTCAAGAAAATTTTCCGCATTATATATTGGGACGATTACGCTAATTTTGGGCATATTTTGCTTATTATTGATTTTTTTTGTTTTTTATTTAAAATAAATATGAATGAGGATGCAAAAACTATTATCCAGCAAATAAAACAATCTACTAATAACCTAATAAAAGTTTCTTGCATTTGAGCTTTAAACAATGATGTGATATAGTATGATGCCATTAAAACGATAATAACCTTTATGTAATTTAAAAAGACAAAATTTAACTTTAATTTTGGAATTTTCTTTTTTATTATAAGTAAATTACTAACGTTTACAAAAACAATTGACAATATAAATACCAAATAAGCACTTTCTACTGGTGCTTTGAATTGGAATACTACATAAATAATTGGTAATGAGATGAGAAAAAAAGTACCCGAAAAAATACTTATTTCTTTAATTTTCCCCGTTGCGTGTATACATGTATTCCAAATATTGTTGAGAAGCCCCAAAAAAGAAGCAATTAATAATATCTGGCAAAATATTTCGGATTTTTCAGGTATAACCCCTAACCATGCTTTCATTATATAATGGGTTTCCAATATTAGCGGAATTGACATACACCCAAATAGAATTGTCGTAAAGCAAACAGCATTGCCTACTAATTTGGACATGTCTTCCACATTACCTTTTGCATATTGTTTAATAATTTGTGGTCGAAATGCGAGAATTATGTTAAATGCCAACCCTGATATTGTACCTTGTACAGTAGTGGCAATTCCACTTGCAGCATTGAATACTACTCCATAAAAAATATTAATTAGGAAATTCGTTCCTTGTTGGCGAGCTATAACACAGGCATTCCCATACAAATCCCAGCCGGAGAAGGAGAGGAGGGGGCG
>CAMEMA010000173.1 GCA_945926705.1 uncultured Clostridia bacterium | reverse complement strand
ATTCCCTTTAATAGAAAGAACTTTATTATATACAGCTACTCCGTATTCTTCTTGTTTAAGTCAATTTTATGGACTGATACATTTAATTCATCCAGAAACGTGGAAGAGTATGCGAGATTTTTGTAATAGATATATAGAAGAAATAACTATTACAGATCCGAGAACACATAGAGTTGTTAGAAAAGAAAAAGTAAGTTATAAAAATTTAGCTGAATTTAGATCGAGAATTACTCCTTTTACTTATTTTTACTACCCGCCTATTGCTTTAGTACATATAGAGCATTATACGTCTTTAAAAGATTATTCGGAGTATGATAAGATATCTCAAGGTGTTTTAACTGATGAGGAACGGGAAGAAATAAATAAAGAAAGGGAACAAAATGGTTAATAAAGATTGGATTGGAACAAAAGCAAGCACTTTTAAATGCTTGGGCGCAAGCAATCACACAAATCATGAACGAGAAAAGAATGATTATTATGCAACAGACCCTATTGCAAGCGAATTATTATTAAAGATAGAACCACAATTAGATAATATATGGGAACCCTCAGTAGGTGAAGGTCACTTGGCTGAACCTTTGAGGAAAGAGGGGAAATTGAAAATAGTTTCAGATTTAGTTGACCGAGGATATTATCCAGAAGATATTAAATATAAATACTCAATAGATTTTTTAGAATTCAAGAAACCATGGAAAGGTGATATAGTAACTAATCCACCTTATTCTGTTGCACAATCTTTTGTAGAACATTCGTTATCTCTTATAGATGATAAACATTATGTAGCGATGTTTCTAAAACTTACATTTTGTGAAGGGAAAGAACGTAGAAAATTTTTTGAAAACTACCCCCCAATTAGAATTTATGTAAGTTCTTCAAGAATTTTATGTGCTATGAATGGTGAGTTTGAAAAACCGAAGAAAGATAAAAACGGTAGTATCTGTGTTGATAAAGAAGGAAATACTATTATGCAGAAACAGAGTTCAGCAGCTTGCTATGCTTGGTTTATATGGCAAAAAGGATATAAAGATCCAACAGAATTAAAGTGGTTTAACTAGAAGAAAAAATTAAAGATGGCAAGAAGAACAATATTTTTAAGAGCAAAAAATTTAATAGATGAAAATAAGAAGACTTACGAAGAACGGGCTAAAGAAACTAAAAAACATCAAGCAAGACTTCCTGAAATGCAAATATATGTAGATTTGTCAGAAGAAAAAAGGAAACTTCTTTTAGACATAATAAAAAATGGAAAAAGTTCGGATTCAGATGAAAATTTACTTGAGAAAGGAGTAATAGTTTATATTAGCTACATATCTGTAGTCGAGCAAATCTCAAAGGATTTAACAAAAGAGGGTATTGACCATTATGTTATTATGGGTAAGACAAAACAAGCTGAAAGAGGAGAAATAGCTCAAGAATTTAAAGGTAATCCTAACAGTAAAGTAGTATTAATAACACGAGCTGCCGGCGAAAGTTTAAACTTAAACGGAACTAATGAAATAATACTTTATGATTTACCAGAGGGTCCTGGGAAGTTTTCACAAATCCTCGGACGTGTTGCAAGAAACTTTAGTAAGTTTGAACAACAAGGAAGGTCTTTTTATATTCATTATGTAATAGTAAGAGAAACAATAGATGAATATAAACCATTACTATTATCTTCAAAAAAAGAGTTAGAGGAGCAAATTCTTCACGCTGATACAATAAATTTAAAAGGTCAAGGTAGCTTTGATGGAATGCTCTTGAAGAAGATAAGACAAAAAATGCTTTGGAAAGTTAAACATAAAAAGAAAGAACAGAAATAATGGAAAGAAATTTAATAGCTTTTTGCGGATTTGAACAATGTGTTGACGAAGAAACAGAATACTTAACGCAAGAAGGATGGAAAAAAATAAAATACTATACTGGAGAACCCATTGCTATATATACTAAGGAGGGTAATATTTATTTTGATTATCCTCAGAGGTATATAAAGGCTCCTGCAACTAATTGGTACTACATTAACTCATGTCATGGTATTAACCAAAGAGTGAGTGAGGAACATAATATTTATTATACAGATTCTAATAATGAATTGAAGCATTCCTTAATGTGTGACATATATAAAGAACATACGGAGAAGGGATTTGAAGGGAATTTTATAACTACTTTTAAGACTATGAGTTTTGGATTAAACTTAACAGAAGCAGAACTTAGACTTATTATGGTTATAAAGAAGGAAGGAACTTTTAAAAATAATAAAATTTACATCAAACTTAATGAAGATAATAAGGTACAAAGATTACAAGAACTTTTAATTCAGGCTAAAGTAAGCTATGAAGTAACAATAGGTAACAAGAATACATTAATACACTCTTTTTATCCCCCTTTTAATATTAAAAAATGCTTTAAGGAATTGTGGATGTGTTCTCAAGAACAGATGAAATTTATTATGGACGAGCTTTATTTTTGGGGAGGACATAAAAGGTCTAATGGTTCTGTAGAGTATTATACAAGTGATAAACAATTTGCAGATTTTATACAGCTTATTCATTCATGTTTAGGTTATAAAACTTTTATAAGAGAGTAT
>CAMEMA010000172.1 GCA_945926705.1 uncultured Clostridia bacterium | reverse complement strand
ATTCTTATACATTGTTTATGGATGTAGCTAACGAAAAAATTAATGATGCATATTCTCTTAAAAGATATGTATGTAAAAATATTTTGCAAATAGCAAACGAAGATGTTTTATGCGCCATTGACAATGATGAAAAATCTATAGATTTTTATAAAGCTAATGACATTGTAGTTTTGGAAGTTAAATAAATGCCTGATATTAATGTAGATAAGTATATAAATTCTTTGAACAAATTTGATAAAAAATTAGAAAAAGAAGATAAGTTTATGGAAGTAAGCGAATTTGTCAGAGAATATGACGTGCAGATTAAAAGTATCAAAAACTACATATCTTTAAAGCTTGTAAGAGGTATTGTCCGGAATAAAAACTTAAGTATTTGGAAAGAAGATATACCTTTAATTTTAGCAATTTATAAGCTTACTTCAAAGCGCAGAATAAATTTTAGAGGAATAGAATTAGCTTTTTATATTCTAAAGGATAAATATAAATTAGTGGATTTGGTTGATGGTTATTTGGAGAGCTCGGAAGAATGTTCGAACGAATAAAAACGAAAATATTAACTAAGATAAATGATATTATACATAAACTGATAGCTGACAGTTACAATAAAACTCGTGAAGAAATGTATAATTTTGTAGTTGAAAATAATATCTTAGCCAAAGATTTTATGGATTATATTGCTAACGCAACTTTATCAGATTCATTTTCAACTTTATTAAGTTCTTTGGATTATATTATAGAAACCATAAAAAATACAAAATCAAAGCTTGAAGGTGAAGTTTTAGTATATTATATAGTAGCACAAGTTTTAAAATTTAAGCTTCAACTCAGAGCCTTGTTTGTCAATAAATTATTTTATAATAGACATATAATTTGTCCTTATTGTAAAAAGTTATTAACTTTTAAAGTTATGTATAAGAATAAATATATTTGTACTCATTGTGGAAATCCGTTAAATTTGGAGGTAAAAAAATGAACAGTAAAAATTTACTCGGAAATATTGATAAACTTTGTGAAGCCGCTATGTCCGAAGAAGCAGGAGATTTTTCTTTTGACTTGTTTAAAAAAGCAGGTATAGCAGATAACAGGGAGATGTCTACAACCATGAACATACCCGTTACAAGTTTGGATAATGAAGGTCATGAACTTAAAATAGGTGATGTAGTTGATTGTCTTACAGATGATTCTAAAAAGCACGGTATAGTTGTTAACGTAGGAAGATATATTACTATTGAATGGGAAGATGGCGATAATACTTTGGAATCGGCAAGCAATCTTGTAGTTTTGGACGCAGACCAAATTGAAGATTTATATGATGAAGAACAGCCCGAAGAACCTGATACGGATGATGAACTCGAAGATGAAGAAGAACCTGAAAATACTTTTAAAGCAGACCGTTTTAGCGTAAGAACAGGTGATGAGGAAAATGAAAATCGTATAACGGAAAGTGACAGACAAGTATTTGATGACGGTGAAAATTTATTGTCTGAACAAATGCACTATCCCGGATTTTAATGATATACTTTAAACATGGAAGTTTCTGAAATAATAAACAGTTTGTCCGAAAAAGAACAGACAGACTTATATTGGGAATTTTATAAAGATTACTACATAGAAAGACCTGCTGATATTAAAACTTTCATTACGGATGAGAAATATCTCGGTAAAATATTTATGGATGGCGAAAAGTGTAAAATTTATAAATATTGGAGAGATTTATTAACGGAAATATATCCGAATGAATTTTACAGACCGTATAAAGAAGTTATATTATCCTGCGCAATCGGGGTAGGAAAATCTACTGTAACAGATATTTCCGTGCTTTATGAGTTACATTGTTTATTATGTCTTAAAAATCCTGCTGTGTTTTATGGACTAATGCCGACCGATACTATAGTATTAGCGATATTTTCTTCCACGAAAGAAAACGTTTCGGATGTAAATTGGAAGAAGATTAAAGAAGCCATAATGGAATCCCCTTGGTTTAAAACAAGGTTAGAATTAGACGCTCTCGAGCCAAAGATTAAAAGTTTGGACTTAACTAAGAATATATCAATACAGCTTGGTTCTCGTTATCAACATGCTATCGGACGAGACGTTTTAACAGGAATAATAGATGAAGGCAATAACAAAGTAATTTCAGATCAAGCAAAAATTAACTACAATGAAATAACGCGCAGACGTGAAAGTCGATTTAAGAACGGTTTTAATGCTCCGGGAATTATTTGGCTTGTATCATCTCCGAAAACAGTAGACGATTTTTTAAATGAAAGAATAAAAATTTCTACATTAGACCCGTCAGTTAAAGTAGTCGATAATTTGCCCACGTGGGTTGTGAAAGCCGATGTTGCCGGGTATTGTGGTAAGAAATTTAACGTATTTTTGGGAGATGAAAACCATGACCCTCGAATACTTTTAAATACTGAACGTGTAAATAATTTCCCTAAAGGTACCGTGATTAGTGTACCTATAGAACATTATAAAGAATTTTCAGAAGATGATGATATATTAGGAGCCATAAGAGATATTGCAGGTTATAGGGTACAATTTTCAACTACTTTATTCAGAAGTAGAG
>CAMEMA010000171.1 GCA_945926705.1 uncultured Clostridia bacterium | reverse complement strand
CGTACTACTATGACCCGCAGTAAAAGAGTCGTATATGCTTTCAAATCTATTAGTATACCCCGATATACCACCCTCTTGACGAATAGTATCTATCTCACCAAATCTTCCGGTAAGCATTTTATGAATATAACTTTGATGTCCTACATCCCACACTATTTTATCAAACGGGCTGTTAAAAACTTTATGTAAAGCTACGGTAAGCTCTACAACTCCCAAATTTGAAGACAAATGACCTCCGTTATGGGCTATTGTTTCTATAAGTTTTTGCCGTATTTCAGAACATAGTTCTTCCAAATTTACAATTTTATTTAAATCTTGAGGTGAATTTATTTGATTTAAAAGAGGATATTTATTATAAATCATAAGTTTTATAAAACTTCCTTTTAATAGTATTAAAACATATATTTCATTATACCATATTTTAATATCTTTTAGCACGCCTTAAATATCAAAAAATCAGCAAAATCTTTTAGAAAAGACACATCTGAATCTAATATATCTAATTCATTTTTAGCTTTTTCAATAAAATCTTTCAATAAATCAGTAGCGGTTGGATTCTTAAAAAAGGAAAGATTAAATTCCTCATTGTCAATAATATCATCTACAATTTGAAAACACAGTCCCAAAAATTTGCCGTATTTTCTGCACGCTACAATTTTTCTTTCGGAAGCTCCTGCTAAAACTGCACCTATTTCAGCGGCAGCAGATATAAGGCATGCAGTTTTTAAACTGTAAATATTAATTAGTTCATCAATGCAACTTACTTTGCAATTTAAATCCAAGCATTGACCATTAATCATACCACTGCATCCCGAATTAAAAGCTAAAATTTTAATACTTTTCATAATATCATTTGAATTGAATTCACTATTATCACATGAACTCATTATTTCAAAAGCATAAGTTAACAAAGAGTCTCCCGCCAAAAGAGCAATATCTTCCCCAAATACTATATGATTACAGCTTATTCCCCGTCTTAAAGTATCATTATCCATACAAGGTAAATCATCGTGAATTAATGAGTAAGTATGAATCATTTCCAGAGCTGACGCAAATCTATAAATTTCTTCACTTTTTCCGCCACAAACTTCATATGTTGCAAGCATAAGAATAGGGCGAATTCTCTTTCCTCCCGAGAATAAACTGTATTTCATGGAATCTAAAAGCTTTTTATCTATGTCCTTTATTTGTTCAACATAACTCTTCAAAAAATTTTCAAATTTATCTTTATACTTTTCAAGCTTAAATTTAAATTTCAAAATAAATTCTCCTCAAAGACTTATTTACCGTTTTCTATAATTGTAATTTTTTGAACTGCATTGTCTAATATTTCTTTACAATTACGGCTTATTTCCATCCCTTGTTCATAAAGCTTTAAAGAATCTTCAAGACTTTCCTCTCCACTTTCAAGCTTGGTAACTATTTTTTCCAATTTAGCCATTAAAGATTCAAAATTTGACTTACCCATTATATCTCCTTATATTTTACATTAATTAACTTACACTTAACAGAACCATTCTTAAGTATTATTTCGACTTCGGAATTGTCTTTAATATCTCTTACATCTTTTACAACCTTTCCTTTTTTCAAAATCAAAGTATAACCTTTTCTTAAAATTGATTCCCGCGAAAACGACTCCAATTTTTTCTTGATTAAACTATATTTATAAACTTCTTTGCTAAGTTTTGCTTTTAAAGAACAAACTAGACGTTTTTCCAAAGATTCTAATGACTTTGAACTATACTCTAAAGAAGAACTAGGCGAACATTTTGTAAGATTAATTTCTGACATTTTTAAATACTCAAAACACTTTGAAAACTGTTTTTGCAAGGAGTTAACCAATCGTTCCTTTAAATTATTCAAAGTAATTTCTAAAGTCAATCTATCAGGAGTGGCAATTTCAGCTGCAACTGAGGGTGTCGACGCCCTCTTATCCGATACGAAATCACATATTGTAAAATCTGTTTCATGACCAACTGCAGATATAACCGGAATATTTGAATCAAATATAGCTCTCGCAACTTTTTCCTCATTAAAAGCCCACAATTCTTCTAAAGATCCCCCACCTCGCCCAACTATTATCGTATCAACCAATAAAGATTTATTAAAATATTTCAATCCTTTTACTATTTGTGTTGAAGCTTTCTCACCTTGTACATCTACCGTATATAAAACAATTTCACACAGAGGGTATCTTCTTTCCGCTACTTTTTCTATATCATGAATGACCGCACCGGTTTTAGAAGTAATAACACCTATCTTACTGGGGAATTTAGGAATTGGTTTTTTCAAAGATTCATCAAAAAATCCCTGAGCAAGTAACTTGCGCTTCAAAGTTTCAAACTTTGCATACAGCTCTCCAACACCTTGACGAAAAATGTCAAATGCATAAAGTTGATATTGTCCGGAAACTTCATATGAAGAAACCCTACCACACACAATAACTTTCATACCATCTGATAAATTAAATTTCAATTTTTGAGCATTAGTCGAAAACATAACAACTTTAATTACACTTTTATCATCTTTAAGCGAAAAATACATGTGACCACTCGAATAATGATTTTTGAAATTAGA
>CAMEMA010000170.1 GCA_945926705.1 uncultured Clostridia bacterium | reverse complement strand
TTCGTTGAACTTAATGTTTTGTGCTTCTAATTTGCTTTTAATAACTTGACATTTAGGGCAATTGTTTGTATACAAGAGTAATTCTTCCATTTATATTAGTCTCCTTAGATAATTTTATTAATATATGTTCTTCAAATAAAGTCATTTTATATACCAAGTACAATATTGAACATTAAAGCTCATTAATTATAAGCACAAAATACTATTTTAAACACTATATATAGTAGCGTTATTAAATTATATACCCCATATGTAGGGAAGTCAATGATAAATTGCATTTAGATTGTTTTAAATTTCAAAGAAATTTATTCCACAAAGTTTTTCACAAAAAATATAAAACCGCAGTATTACAGCTACGCGGTCATTTTAGAGTTACTTCAAATATTAACTTAAAAAAATTCAAAATATAAATTTTAAAAAACAAAAATTACTTTGTTCCCTTACTTACTATAATTACAACTTCTGAATTGTAATCCAATTGGTCGCCTGCTTTATAATTTTTATATCCTACCACTGTACCTTCGGAAAAATTTGAATTGAATTCAGCGGAGAGAGTCGGAATAAGTTTAGCGTTTGTAACCAATTGAGATGCTTCTGACAAAGTTTTTCCCGTTATTTCAGGAAGTGTCCTTTTTTTGCTGCCCTTACTGATTGTCACGGCAATGGTCGAACCTACAGACATTTCCTGACCCGCCGACGGTGTTTGCGATATTATACACCCTTCTCCTATAGTGTCATGAAATTCCTCAGATAAAAGTACCATTTTATACTTTCCATTTGTTTCAAATTCTGTTTGTAAATTTTTATAATTTCTTCCGACAAGCTCCGGAACTGCTATGGTTTCCACCTCGGATTTTTGTGAATTTTCATCGCTATTTTCAGAGTTATCTTCATAAAGTTGACTTATTTCTGAACTGTTTTCAGAATCGTTTTCCTTTGAATTTGAAGAATTGTCTTTAATCCAAAACCAGTATACTCCAAGACAAATAAGCAATATTGCCAGAGCGGAAACACAAGAAACAACACCCCAAACGTTTCCCGAAGAATTATTTTTATTAAAATTATAATTTTTACTCGGTGAATAATTTTTTTCTTGGTTTTCTATATCTTTAACTCTCAATATCGGTGAATCTGAAAGCTCCATCCTGAGCGTTTCAAACGAAAGAGTACGATTATTAGGATATACTCTCAGAGCAGTTGCTATTGCAGAAACAACATTCTCCGGCAGTTTATTGAGTATATTTTGCGGCATCATTAATTTGTCATTTTTTTTACGCTCTTGCGCAGACATCGGATATTCTCCGGTAAGAGCCCAAAAAAGCGAAGCAGTAAACCCATAAACATCTGTGCTTTCAGAAGACTTGTAATCGTCTAAGTATTGCTCCAATGCAGAACAACCATCATATAACTGACTGTTTATTAAAGAATTGGCGCTCCTTAAATTTTTTGTTGCAAATCCTGTTAACTTAAGTTTATTTTCAGGAGTCACAATAATATTATCCGGGCATATTCCCAGATGTCTTACACCGGAAGATTCCATATTTGACAATGAAGAAATAAGAGGCATAAAAAGCGATTTGGCTTCTTTCCACTCCAAATATCCACCCTTTGAACTTAAATATTTATCTAAACGAGTACCATCTATCCATTCACAAACTATATAAGCCGTATTATTTTCTTCAAATATATCGTAAACGGCTGTAATTGCCGGCAAATTTCGCAATCTTGCCACTGAACGAAAATATTTCAAAAAGCACAAAAGCAGACCTTTAAACATTTTTTCTGAATTTTTAAAAATTTCAACTTTTTTTAAATCTTCTCCTCTGTTGCAAAAATTGGAAGGATAAAATTCACGAATATAAATTTTAGATTTTTTTGAAATATCGTATCCTATATAGCTTAAACCTTCTCCGTCAATTTCAAGACCTTTTCCGAATAAATATCTTTCTGCCAGAACAGTACCTTTCGGCATAAACGGAGAATACTGAGAACCGTCATTGGAGTTTCCGCAATAAGGGCATATATCTTGATTTATATCAAGTTTTCCCATACAATTCATACACAAATTTTCCATACAATTCAAACCTCCAAAAATCAAGTATTTAAAAAATCGGAATATAGATTATTAATAGTATTCTTAATCTCATTTTCACTTTTTACATAATATTTGTCAATGTCAAAATTATTTTTATCAGTAAATTTAACTGATATCCAACTATTTTCATAACAGTTTAAGAGTTTCAGAACGGGATTTAGCTGAAATTTCAGAATACTTTCCACTCTGTCATCTTTCGAACCTTGAGTGGTAATAATCAAAGATTTTTTTGATTTTTTAAAAAACGGATTGATTTTAAGAAAAAATTTTAAATTATAGTACTTTTGCATACGGTCAATCATAGATTTAAGAGGAGACGGCAAAGACGAATTATAAACCGGAAATGCAATAATTAAAATATCACATTTTTCCAGCAAATCATATGTTTCATCCATATCTTCAAATACACATCTCGAATTTGTTTTGCAAAAAGCACAGTCTATACAAGGGAAAACATTTTCTTTAAATGCATTTTTAACTGAAATTTTTGTATTAGGAAGTATTTTTAATATATGTTCTAACAGCT
>CAMEMA010000169.1 GCA_945926705.1 uncultured Clostridia bacterium | reverse complement strand
ACGCAAATTTTAAGCTATTAAAGAAACATACACTCCCGCCGAAATTGTACATTTTGACTTGACATTTACAATTGATAATCAAAATTGTTATATTCCGAGCAATCTGATATAAAAATGGGCATACTACATTATAAAAAATAAGACAATAGAAAATTCTAACCTTTTTCTAACCAAAGGGAGAAGAAATGACAACTATATGTAGTATATAATGTAGGCGTCAAATGATACACACATTTACACCATCGAACCAACATGATACAATAGGTTCAGGAGGCGATGCAAATGAAACATTCACCGGAAGAGTGGAAAGAAATCATCAAAGAATTTAAAGAAAGCGGTCTCAGTCAGAGAAAATGGTGTGCAATTCATGACGAGGACAGGAACAGGCTCCAATATTGGATACTACGGTTTCAATATCTGGAGTTGGGTTCGGAGATTATGTTTGCAGAAATTAATGTCGGAGGTGTCGGAAATGATAATGACACTCCCGAATAAGATATATATTTCATCTGCGAATGTAGATATGAGAAAATCAATTGACGGACTTGTTTCAATAGTAGAAGGTTCATTTAACTGTTCCTCAACGGATGATGCACTTTTTGTTTTCCATAATAGGTACTGCGATAAAATAAAAATGCTGTATTGGAATACAGAAGGCTTCTGTCTTTTATATAAGCGAATTGAAAAAGGCAGATTCAGATTCCCTACCAAAATAGATTCACCGGTCTATACAATAACAGAGGAAGAGCTTTTATGGCTGCTTCACGGGCTTAAAATTGAAGATATACGTCATTACAAAAAAGTTGTTTCCGAACAATGAATTTAATGTAAAGAAAGTCTTAACAATGGGCTTTCTTTCTTGTTTTTTACGGGAAAATATGGTATAATTAAAGTCAGAAAAAGCGATTAAAGGAGCAGATTTTAATATGAATAATCAAAGAACAATAATTGAACTTGAAGCACAGATATCTGCTCTTAAGAAGCAATTAAAAAACATTGCACAGGAAAGTAAAAAGAAGGAAGAAAAGCTGACTTTTCAAATAAATGAATTAAAAGAAGAAAATAACAATCTGATGAATTTGCTTAAGCTGAGTAAAAAGAAAATGTTCGGAGCGTCTGCCGAAAAGGTTGCACAGGCTTATGGTCAAATATCCCTGTTTAATGAGCAAGAAAGGACTGTTTTAACACCTGAACCCCAAATAGAAGAAGTAGTAATTCCGGAACACACAAGAAAGAAAAAGCGCAGCTATGATGAAATATATAAGGATTTGCCTGTTGAGGAAGTAGTGTATGATATACCGGAAGAAGCTAAAAATTGCAGCAAGTGCGGAGAACCTCTTACATTCCTCAAATATGAAACAAGACGTGAAATCAAGATGATACCCGCACAGGTAAAGGTTGTAGAGCACAAGAAGGCAGTATATGTATGCAAAAACTGTGATAAAACAGGAACGGAAGGAACATTTGTTGCTGCTGAAGCACCAAAGCCGTTAATAGAAAAAAGTCTTGTATCTGCAAGTATGCTTTCGGAAATAATAAATCAGAAATTCTGTATGGGAGTGCCTTTGTACCGTCTTGAATCATATTTTAAAAATATGCAGATAAATCTTACAAGACAGACCATGGCAAATTGGATCATATCGGCATCAAATCTTACGAAGCCCATTTATGACGAGATGAAAAAAGAGCTTGTAAGTGCAAGAATAATTCATGCTGATGAAACAGAGCTTGAAGTATTAGCAGAGCCTGAAAGAAGACCGCAGACAAAATCATATATGTGGGTATATACAACGGGAAAGTCCGAGGATAAGAATATCATATTATATGATTACAAGGAGGGCAGAAGCGGAAAATATGCCGCAGAATTTTTAAAAGGCTTTACCGGATATGTCCACTGTGACGGATGGAACGGATATAATAAGGTTGAAAATATAAAACGAGTTGGCTGTTGGGCGCACGCACGAAGATATTTTAGGGATGCGATAAATGTGCAGACAAACAGCAAGGATTATTCAACCGTTGCGGGGCAGGGATTTTTATGGATAGAAAAAATATTTTCTACCGAGGATAAAATAACGGATGCCGAAGAAATAAAGAAGATACGTGAAACAAAAGGAAAAGAAGCTGTAGACGGTTTCTTCAATTTTTGCGAAACGGCGGAAGCTTTACCGAAAAGTCTGACGGGTAAGGCTGTTTCGTATGCAATAAATCAAAAAAATAATTTAATAAGATATCTTGAAAATGAAAACCTTGAAATGACAAATAACAGAGCAGAAAGGGCTGTTAAACCATTTGTAATCGGTCGAAAAAACTGGTTATTCTGCAACTCTCCCGGAGGAGCAACAGCTTCGGCAAGATTGTATTCGATAATTGAAACAGCAAAAGCAAATAATTTAAAAATTTATGATTATCTGGTATGGCTGTTTGAAAATATACATATTCTGCCGAAAACAGAATTGCTGCCCTGGAGCAGCAAGATTCCACCAAATATACGCAAGGGTTAGGGGATGTCGAAGACATCCTTTTTTGGTGCGACAGTGTAAATGTGTGTATCATTTGACGCTTACTTTTTTGCTGCAGAAAATATACACAGGATGTAGTGTTGAGGGATATATATGGAATTTTAAAGGATTTGTTG
>CAMEMA010000168.1 GCA_945926705.1 uncultured Clostridia bacterium | reverse complement strand
CTTAAAATCCCGTGGGTAGTAATACCCGTACCGGTTCGATTCCGGTCTGCGGCACTGGAAAAACCTCGTATTTACGGGGTTTTTCTTAGTTTTAGCAGTAGTCCGTTTGTAGTCCGTTGACTAAAAGCGTTGATATTACTGGGTTTGCCTTCTTCTTTACAGAAGGGCGATAGTAATGTTCTGTCATTCTCTGATCTGTATGTCCCATTGCATATTGAACATCTCTTATTGAAAGTCCACTTTCTAAAAGCGTAGTACAGTTAGAAAATCTGATTTTATGTGAAGATAAATATCTTACTCCACATTCATTACATCTTTTTTTAAGTCTTGCATTGAAACTATCTGTATTAAGGACTTTATTATCCTTCATAAGGATATATTCTCCGTCTTTAGGTAGCTGATTTAGGATTGACCATGCAAATTCCGAAATAGGAAGTTTTCTATGTCCTGCTTTACTCTTCTTTTTAACGTCACATTCGTTTCCTTCAGTATCTATCTGCTTGTCTATGTGTAAATAATTGTCCCTTATATCAGACCATTTAAGAGCTCTAAGCTCTCCGATTCTGACAGTGAAGCAGAACATAAGCATTATAGCTAGGTCATATATAGAGGGAGTAGCTACTGACTGAAGATGTGAAAGAAGTGCTATACGCTCTTCGTCATCGTATCCAGGAACCTCATCCACCTGTCTATAGTCTTTTGTCTTGAAATATGTATCCATCTGTAATAGAGGGCATACAACATCAACATCCTCCATTACTGCTTGGTCATAAAGCTGTTTAATAAGTGTTCTCACTGCGTTGACCTGCTTTCTTGTAGGATCATCCTTAAACATGTGGTCAAAGAATCGTCTAAAGTCTTTAACTTTTAACTTTGTTATATCCATTTTGACAATGGGGTCATCCTTTAAGTACTTGTTATAGACATTGGCATCTTCCTTGATTGTCTTTTCTTTTCTGTTGGTGTTCTCCCTGGAGTAATCTCTCCATGCAACAAGTAGATTCTCTAATGTTTTTACGTTAAAATAATGATTATAAAGTTTTTCGTACAGCTTTTCTTCTGTGTAAGCTGAAATTCTTCGTAGTCCTTTCGTGCAAGTCTTGTCGTCCACATTCGTATACCATCTGTCAGTATGACGAATCTTATGGTTATGAATTTTGGCTATTTTGTCTCGTTTCATTGTTTCCTCCATAATAGCCACATCCGCACCGGAAAGTTTACCACTGTCGACAAGTCTTTGCAATACAATTGCAGCTGATTCGTCAGTCATAGGCGGCTCCTTTCCGACCATAAGTCTTATTAAGTTCTAGTGAATAACGAGAAATCCTGTTGCAAATCTTGCATCCATATCCAATTGTCAAAGTTCGTTTTTTTTCTACGGATTTTTAGCAGAATGCTTAGATTTTGGACGTGATTTTAGAAAAAAATTTTTTTAATCCATTATTTATCCAAAAAAATAAAAACCTGTATATGGTTATTTAGCAGAATTAATGGAATTTGGTCTTGAATAAAATAAAGAAAATGGAAAAATAACTTATTTTTCGTATTATGAAAAAATAAAAGTTCTATTTTACCAAAATGAGGATGTAACAATTGTAGGAGTACAAATATAATATGTTTATGATTGATACTATAGGATACATAAATAAATTATGGTGCTGTTGAAATTTCCAACTTATATAGCATATAATCTGTATACAGATTAAAGGAAAGTATTAGTTTTGAGGTATCTAAGATGTCTATAACTTTTAATTCGGTAAAATGTCCAGAATGTAATGCTAATCTGCCAATTGAAGAGGGTAGAACTAAGATTTTTTGCTCTTACTGTGGAACACCTGTGATTATTTCAAACGAAAATGAATATGTGTATAGATACGTAGACGAAGCAAAAATTACACAGTCTGAAACAGAGAAGATTTTGCGATTAAAAAATATGGAGCTGTCAGAAAAAAGGCATGAGGAAAGAGAAAGAGAAAAGGCGTTAAAGATTAAGATTTCATTAATACTTGCTGCAATTGGTATTATATTCTTAATTATTGGCTTTATTGGTGGTGAAGTAAATGATAGCCTTACTTCATTTGCCTTAATTGGTTATTTTCCTTTGATAGCTGTGGCTTTTATTTGGATTACCGGAAATGATAAAAAAGATGATGATGAGGCAGAAATCAGAGATAGTGGAAACATTAGAGTTCCTCGGACAATAGATGATTTTGAGTCAAAAAATTATGAGGCTATTGAAGCAATATTAATAAGCGCTGGATTTACAAATATTAAAAGTATTGCCTTGAAAGATTTAACTGTAGGGATTTTTGATAAGCCTAACACAGTAGAGTCGATTACTATAAATGGGAAAGAGATTGAAGAAGGCGGTGGTAAATATCCTTCAAATGCAAGGATTATTATTTCATATCATAGCTTTTCGTAAATCATAGGAGGACAAAAATGAAATGTAATAACTGTGGAGCGGAATTAATGCCTGGAGTTCTTTTTTGCAGGGACTGCGGTAAAAAAGTTGAAAATAAAAAGAGATATTGTAGAGAATGTGGAGCCGAATGTCAGGAAGGAACAAAATTTTGCATAGAATGCGGTGTTGCTTTAGATGATGAGGGGTCTAAAAATAAAAGTAAGGAAGAAAATC
>CAMEMA010000167.1 GCA_945926705.1 uncultured Clostridia bacterium | reverse complement strand
GGATTTTTAGCCGTTATACCCTCTATCTTTACTCCTGTTTTCTCTTTATTGAGTTCTGCTCTCTGAAAATCAGATTTTTTGCTAGCTTCTTGTCTGTAATTTTCAATTTCGTTTATATTCTTAATTTCATTTTTAAATTCGTCTATAATTGGATGTTCAGGCGAAATAACCATATACGTAACACCGAAAATTGTATCAGGACGAGTAGTATATACTTTAAGATTTTTTCCTACACTGGTTGGAAAATCAATTTCCGCACCTGTTGAACGTCCTATCCAATTAATTTGCTGAGCTTTTACTCTTTCAGGGTAATCTACAAGTTCCAAATCGTCTATTAGTCTTTGTGCATATTCTGTAATTTTGAGCATCCACTGAGATTTCACTTTATGTATGACTTCACTTCCGCACCGCTCACAAACTCCATTTACAACCTCTTCATTAGCTAAAACACATTTACATGATGTACACCAGTTTACATTTGCTTCGCTTTTATAAGCCAAACCTTTTTTAAACATCTGTAAGAATATCCACTGAGTCCACTTGTAATATGAAGAATCAGTTGTATCTATTTCTCGGTTCCAATCAAAAGAAAGTCCCAATGCTTGCAGTTGGCTTTTAAATCTCGATATATTTTTTTCAGTTACAATCTTTGGATGAATCTTATTTTTTATTGCATAATTTTCAGTAGGAAGTCCAAAAGCGTCCCAACCCATAGGATAAAGAACGTTATAACCTTGCATTCTTTTTTTTCTTGCCACAATATCAAGCGCAGTATAACTTCTGGGATGACCAACATGCAAGCCTTGTCCCGAAGGATAAGGAAATTCTACAAGTGCGTAAAATTTAGGTTTATCATACTCATTTTTTACACAAAAAGCAGACTTTTCATCCCAAATTTTTTGCCACTTTTTTTCTATATTCTCAGGAATATATTTATCCAAAAATTTTTTCACCATTTATCACTCCTTTACTTAATCTTATTTCCAAAGTTTTTCCAAATTATATAACTCTCTCGCTTCTTGAGAAAATATATGCACTATTACATTTCTGTAATCAAGAGCTATCCATGAATCAGACATCTTTTTTTCAAAGTTAAAAGGGGTAATTCCTTCCTCTGACAATTTAGCTTCCACTTCTCCTGCTAAAGCTTTTACATGTGTACTACTGGTACCTGTAACGAGTACAAAATAATCTGTAAGCGTTGTTTTTTCTCCTACATTTATTATTTCTGAATTTATTCCCTTCTTGTTATCCAGTATTTCTTTTATTTTTATTGCCAGTTCTTGTGAATTCATTTAACCCATCCTTTTAATTAATTCATTATAAAGTTCTGCTGTATTTATATCTATACTTTGAAAATTATTTACACATTTTTTTATCGCTGTAACAGATTTTATAAGTACCACTTCATCAATATTTTCAAATGCCTTATTGCGAATTTTCTCCACATCAGACCAGTCTCTCTCTGAAGAAATATAATCAGCCGTGAATATTATTTTTTCAAACAAAGACATATTTTTTCTGCCTGTAGTATGGTATCTTACAGCATTTAATATTTCAGTATCATTTATATTATATTTTTCTTTGAGTAAAAATGATGCTGCAGGACCATGTAAAGTTTTAACCGTATTAATTTCATCTACATTACCAAAATATCCATTATTTTTCAATATTGAAATATTTTCTTCATCTGATTTTTCTTTGCATATATCATGCAAAAGCCCGGCCAACTTAATTTTTTCGGAATCGACTCCATATGTTTTTGCCAATTTTTCTGCCATTAACGAAACATTTACACAATGCTCAAATCGTTCCGGCGAAAGAATTTTTTTAAGTTCGCTTTTATAGTATTCGTAACTTTGCATTAATTCTTAGACTCCTCGCTTTCAAAAATCGCCTCAACAAACTCTTTTGCATCAAACGGACGCAAATCTTCGATTCCTTCACCGACTCCGATGAACTTTACCGGAACTCCAAGCTTTTTCTTTATGCAAAGAACTATTCCGCCTCTGGCAGTGCCATCAAGCTTAGTCAAAACTATTCCGGTAATATTAAGGGATTTCCCAAATTCCACAGCTTGGTTAAGACCATTTTGCCCTGTAGAAGCGTCCAAAACAAGTAATATTTCTTTTGAAGAATCAGGTAACTCTCTCGAAATGATTCTGTTTATTTTTTCAAGTTCTCCCATTAAATTTTTTTTATTATGAAGTCTTCCTGCAGTATCACATATAACAATATCAATATTTTTTGACTTTGCAGAAGATATAGCATCAAAAACTACTGCGGCAGGATCTGAACCTTCCGGTTGCTTTACTATCGGGCAATCTGCTCTTTTTGCCCAAATATCCAACTGTTCCGCCGCTGCCGCTCTGAAAGTATCGGCTGCAGCCAAAAGAACCGTTTTTCCTTGAGATTTCAAACAATCCGCAAGCTTACCTATTGTTGTGGTTTTTCCGACTCCGTTAACTCCCAAAATCAGTATTACTGCGGGGCTTTTTGAAATTTCAAGACTATTATCACATTTGAGCATTTCTACCATTATATCCTTAAGCGCTTGTGTGATTTCAGAAGGGTCTTTAAGACCTCTTTTTTTGACCTCTGCCCTTAATTTTTCACAAAATTCTTCAGCAGTTTCCACTCCTTTATCACTTGCTATCA
>CAMEMA010000166.1 GCA_945926705.1 uncultured Clostridia bacterium | reverse complement strand
GGCTACGTAAGCGCAGCATATAAAAGAGTGGCTGAATCTTTAAGTGAGATTGCACTAGACCCGTTACTTAATAAAATCCGAATAATAACTCTCGGTAATAAAGATTTTGCTTGCCCGTTTGATATGTATTTTGTAACGGATGAGCAGAAAAAGAGAATTTTAAACTGCATTAAAAATTCTTTTATAGTAGGACAAAATTTAAAATTCGATTTACGTTCCATAGCTGCAAAATACGGAGAAGAATATTTACCTCAATATTGTTTTGATACTTTGATTTGTGCCAAAATGATGCATGCCGCAACCGATTATGACAGGAATATGATGGGCTTTAGTCTCGGTGCGTTAGCAAAATATTGGCTAGATATAGATATGAAAAAAGACCAAGGTGATTCTGATTGGGGTGCCGATAATCTTACACATGAGCAAATCAGATACGCTGTTGAAGATGTAACGATTTTACCCAAGTTGTTTGAAAAGTTTTTGACCGAAGTTATTCCTGAACGTTATTTAAAGCATTGTAATTTTAGTGATTATGATTTATCCGAAATAGCTTTTTTGGGTCCGTTGGTTTCACTTCATCCGGTTATAGCCATAGAAATGCAATTTGTATTGGAGCTTGTCCGAATAGAAAACAGAGGTATAAAACCCTATACAAAATATTTAGAAGAAAACAGGGAAAGCTATTTGGAAGAGCTTGAGAATATTAATAGTGAGTTGGGCATAAATGTAAAGAGTTCTCAACAATGTGTTAAGTTCTTACGGGAAAGAGTAGACCCTAATTGCACAAGTTCAAGTAAAAATGCTTTAGCGGATTATAAAGATAATCCTTTTGTACAGAAAATTCAAAAAGGAAAATCTTTATCAACTCGTGCCGGATTAATGACAGCCATGTTAAATGTACATCCGTATGATAAGAAGTTGCATACTCAATTTACACAGATTTTATCAACCGGGAGAATGGCTTCTAAACACCCTAATATGCAACAAATTCCCCGAACTCTTAAAGAGTATATCTATGATACTGATAAAGATGAACTTGTAATCTCAGCTGATTATCCTGCCATAGAATTAAGGTTAGAATCTGTTTATACCATGGACCCGACAATGTTAAAAGCTTATGCTGAAGGACAGGACTTGCATTATATTATGGCAAGTAAGATGATGCATAAACCTATACCGAAAACGGATGAAGAAAAAGCAGACCCTAACTTTATTACCAAAGATGAACGGTTAAAAGGTAAATGTTGTAACTTCTCTCTTATTTACGGTGCTAAAGAAGAAACACTCGTGGAATATTTTAAGATGTATGGAATAAAAATTTCTATGGAGGAAGCTGCCAAATTCCGACGTGCTTTTATGGAAACATATCCCATAATTGCTCAAAAGATTAATGACACATATAATGAATTTTATAACGGACAGGAAATGGAAAAAGAAATTATATGTGCTGACGGTAGAAGGTTCAAGAAAAATGTACCATATTATAAGATAGTTCAGACAATGCTCGGACGTGTTTTAGCTGTTGATACTCCGAATAAAGCTTTGAATTTCCCGGTTCAGGGGAGTGGGGCCGATATGACAAAACTAGCTGATTGTTACATTGGGTTTTTCTCTCGTCAGGCAGGAGTACGATTAGAAGTTATAAATTTGGTACACGACGATACTATTGCCCTGACTGATACTGCTAACTTTGATAAAGCCAAGGAGATATTCATAAACGGAATTAACTTTGCGGCTAATTATATTCTTAAAAGATTATTTGTTACTGACGTTACAAAAGATTTTGAGATTATGAGTAAAGATGGCATTTGCATGAAAGAACAGGAAGATTTATCTAAAGAAAATAACGAAGTATCTGACTTGTACATTGATTCTACTGAGATTGAGGAACTAATTACAGCCGGATAGTTTAATTTATTACTTTTTGTAACAGTTTAAAATAAAATTGAAAATTTATTTTATTTTCTGTTTTTATATACTTATATAAAGAGGAATGATTTTTATGCCGAGAAAACCTATATCAGAAGAAACTCGAAAAAAACTTTCAGAGGCTCAAAAGAAACGATGGCAAAATCCTGAAGAAAAAAAGAAACACTCAGAAGCTCAAAAGAAACGCTATGAAAATCCTGAAGAAAAAAAGAAACTTTCTTTGTCTGCAAGAAAAGCTTGGGAAAATTCTGAATTAAGAGAAAAACAATCAGAAACTCTTAAAAAACGTTATGAAAATCCTAAAGAACGGAAGAAAACTTCTGAAGCTATCAAAAAGGCTTATGAAAATCCTGAGTTAAGAAAGAAAATTTCTGACGCTTCTAAAAAGATGTGGCAGAATCCTGACTATAAAGAGAAGATGATTATCTATATCAAAGAGAGATGGCAAAATTCAGATTATAAAAAGAAACTTTCTGAAGCTTTTAAAAAGATGTGGCAGAATTCAGACACAAAAAAGAAAATTTCTGAAGCTATTAAAAAAGCTTACAAAAATCCTGAATTAAGAAAAAAAGTATTAGAAGCTACCAAAAAAGCTTATGAAATTAAAAGACAACAATTCATAGAAAAATATAATCTTTCTAAAGAATTTTTAGAAGAAAAATTTGTAGAAAACAACCGATTTGATATTTACAAATTTTGTGAATATTGTAGCATAAGTTATTCATTTGCT
>CAMEMA010000165.1 GCA_945926705.1 uncultured Clostridia bacterium | reverse complement strand
GCTAGAATAATTGAATCAATAGGAAACGACCCATCAGAAATTGTTAATTCTATTGAAAACGGTAACTCTCAGATTACCGGTACAATAATAGAACAGAATCAGGAGCTTATTTCTGTTCTTCAGGGTGATCCGGTTGATACTTCTAATGAAAAGGCTCTTGAATCTCTCATTAGAGATCAGTCTAATATCGATAATCAGATCAATGATCAATTGGGTGTTTTTAAAGGTCGAGAAGTAGAGATAAACGGAAATATTTATTCTCTTTCACTTGATGATAATTCTTTTAATCTCCTTAAAAACGCTTATTCCGGTTATTTAGAAGATTTTGATAATAACTTTATAAAATCAGGTGAAATATTTAGATTAACATTAGAATCTTTTATGAGTGTATTCGCCATTTTCGTATTCTTTCCATTAATCATCGGTCTTTTGGCTGCTCTCTTGGGGAGGTATAAAGAATGATTGAAATGTTTGGTTCTATGTTTAGGACATTTCAAACTATAATAACTTCTGTATGCGATCTTATAACTAATATGATTGCCGGTCTTATAATGGTTTTAAATGGTCTTAAATATATTAATTCACTTATCTTTATTATACCTGGTGGTCTGCTCATATTTGGTTTGTGTTTTTTAATGATCTTTATAATCAACCGTCTTTCATTTGGTTCTAACGGGGGTAAATAATGAATTTTTTAACCATGCTTCAAAATTTTATTCTTTATCCAATACAACAGCTTATGAATCTTTTTAAATCTCAGGAGATAGCTAATTTCCTTTTTAATGGTGATGTTACATACTTAGATGTTATTGTAACATTCTTTGTTGGAGCAATTTTAATTAAATTTTTATTGGCTCCGGTTAGACTATCACAATCTGTTGATTCAAATACTTTATCTAAATTATCATCAAGTAATAGGAATAATAACAATGGCTAATTATAATCAATACGATGGTTCAATGAATCAATCTTCTATGGCTCAGAGGCTGCTTAATAACGGATCGGATTATATAGCTGTTAGAATAGGCCAGTATGATTATTTGTTTGCTCAAGGACACATTGTTAAATCTTCATCTTCATTATCATATTCCGGAGAATCATGGATATATTCTTCTAATGACCGGAGTTTAACATACACAGAGAACGATTCAGGATCAGTTTATATTCGGTATCCGGATTACTGTTATAGCTCTCTTCCTGAATATCAGAACTTATCGGTTACAGACGTGTATCCGAAGTTAGCCTTCTTTGGCATTATGACATTGGTTCTTGTTTATGTAGGATTTCAGTGCATTAAAAGGAGATTCGTTTTATGATCCAAAAGGTTTATGATATATTAGGTATGACAAATCCGACAATCTTAGAAGAAAATATAATCATGATATTCTGCTTAGCTCTTCTATTTTTCGGCGTTCTTGTTGTATTTAATTCACTTCTCAGCATTATTTCAAACGTTTTAAAAATTGATTAGGAGGTTTTATATGACTGAAGCACTTACACAGCTCACAACAACTCTTTTCGGTACCGGAGGCGTTATAACTACCGTATTTACTTGGGTAACTTCCAGCACAGTTCTTCCTTTCTTTGCGATTGGTATCGGCTGCAGCCTTGCACTTTTTGGTGTGAAGGTTATCAGAAGTGTGGTTTGGGGGTCTTAAAATGGCAACAGCATTGCAACAGCTTGTTACTACCCTCTTTGCTGTAGGTGGAGAAGGTAAAACTGCTGGAGTAATTCCAACAGTATTTTCTTTCATTACATCTGATTCGGTACTTCCTTTCTTTGCAATCGGTATCGGTTGCAGCCTTGCACTTTTAGGTATTAAGGTTATCAGAAGCGTGGTATGGGGTTCTTGAGAAAAACGCCCGGCGAGCTCTGCCGCCGGGCGTATTTCATAGGTGAAAAATATGCAAAATTTTTTAATTGAATTTATAAATTCTGTATTTCAGCTTGTTCAGCTTGATTTCTTTTCTTACGCATTTATTGCTATTACTGGATTAGCTTCTGTATTTATTATTCGGAGCGTAATATGGGGACACTAATATTCTGTCTTACAATATTCTTTTTATCACTATTGGAACTTGCCTATTTCTATAAATGTCTTACATCTAAATTCAATTCACCTTATACACTTGATGTTATCTTTGGAAAAAAAGGCTGTGGTAAATCTACCACACTTAATAAACTTGCTTTCAAATACTATTCTAAAGGTTGGCATGTTTTTTGTGATCTGAATGACAGTATGCAATCTTTTGTTACTCAAATAGATGCTTCTCAGTTGTGGAAATATAAATTGCCTCCTAATTCAGTTGTGTTTGTAGGAGAAGCTAACCTTCACTGGGATAATCGTGATTTCAAAGACTTTCCTAAGCCGTTACAGAAATACTTCAGAAAGCAGAGGCATAAAAGGGTCAAGGTTATTCTCTTTAGTCAGACTTATGACACAGATAAAAAAATCCGAGATCTTGCTGATCGGCTTTATATAGCAACCAAGAAAATGAAGCTATGGACACGCTGCACACCTTATGTGAAGACTCCGGTTATCGTTCCGGCAAAGGAAACCAGGGATACGGCTAAGCTCACTGATGATTTTGTCAAGGTTCCATTCTTCATGTTCCAGGGCATAACTACATTCATACCAAGATCTGCACTAAAGGCTATTCCACACGCGG
>CAMEMA010000164.1 GCA_945926705.1 uncultured Clostridia bacterium | reverse complement strand
CGTTATGATTTATCGAAATTTTTAGAGTTCTCAAATAATACTTATGAAACCATTAACTCTTATTTTTTAACTGAACTTAAAAAACTTCCGATAGCAGGAACTTTTGTATGCTCAGATGAAAGACCTGATACATTATCTTATAAAATCTATAATGATGCACAATTTTGGTGGATTTTATTGTTGTACAACGGGATTTATGATTGGACTGACGGAAGTTTAGCTGTAGGACAATTAATAAGATACCCTTCATTATCGAAAATCGAATTTTTAATGTTTAAATTGAAAGCACAAAGCAGAGCGGTAGAAGCTGTATGATAGGTATAGAAGGAGAGTTTTTATTTTCATTTTCTTTGGTAGACTATACAAATATAGTCTTTACCGATGACTTATTGAGTTTTACGGTAATAGAAACTTGTGGAAGTCCTGTTTTACCATATTTTGAACTATCTTTTACTCTGAAAAATAAAGCTGATTTGGAGTATTTTAATGACAGCAGCGTTATTTCCGTACAACTTGGTAAAAACTCTAATGACCTTAAAGATATTCAATTTGCGGTTAAGAAAGTTTTATTAAGTCCTTCGCAGGAAAGTGTTTGTACTGTTATTCTTCGTGGCGTATATAATAATCAAGCTTATTTGGTTAATACTCTGTCAGAGGATTACAATGATACAAGTTATAATGTAATTTCTCAGATAGCTAAAAGAAATAAATTTAACTTTAAATCAAACGTAAATAATACTAATGATTCTATGTTATGGCAACAAGCAAGTGAATCTGATTTTAAATTTTTGCATAATGTGTGGAAGCACAGCTATATTAATGATAATGCTTGTACATTAATAGGAATAGATTTAGATAATAATTTTATCTTTAAAAATCTTATTCCCGATATAGCTTCCAATAATATCGCATACACTTTTACAACTGTAGATTCTCCCGGAGATGAAATACAAGTACATTCTGATTTTAAAACCGTTAATAACAGTACCGTAACCAATGCTTTCGGAGGTTATATCAGGGAAAAATATGTTTACAACGTAAGTAAAAGAGAGTATGAATTGATTAAAGCTCCTGATACCATTCCTGTTATTTCCGAATCAGCATACAATAACACTAATGCTAACTTGGAGAAAAATACAGGATTCAGGTATCTCACTCCATTTATGCACGAAAATTATTATAAAGCGGAACTGATTAATATTAATCGAATGTTGGCTATAAGCAGTTCTCAAATATGGGTAACAATATTTACAGAATATAATAACGTACATCCGTTAGATTTAGTTATGCTGTTGGCTAAAGACGGTAATAATCAATCCTGCATGCAATATTCGGGATTATACGTAGTAACCAAAGTAGTAAGAACTGTTCAAGACAGAAGAATGGTTACATCTGTACTCTTAAGCAGAGAATCATTCAATAAAATGAGGGGCTAATGAAAACCGGTAATTTTATAAGTAAAGAAGATGATTATAGAAAATCTTACCCTGCCATCGTTAAAAATAATAATGACCCACAAATGTTAGGAAGATTACAAGTTCAAATTCCTCCGTTAGCAGGAGAGAATTTAATTTGGGTTCAACCTCGATTTTTAAATGGTGGTATCACCATATTTGCTATTCCGGATATAAATGATGTGGTAGAAGTTATATTTGAGAGTGATGACTTACAAACAGGTAAATGGAGTAACAGTGAAACTCCTACCGCATTAAATGAAGCTTTTAAATCAGATTATCCTCTTACTTATGGTTTAGCTGATAAAGAAGGTAATTTTATTATTATTAATCGAAAAGAGAAACTTATAAGCATAAACAGTCTGAATAATATAAACGTTAATGCCGAAAATGATATTAACGTTACTGCTAAAAATATTAATGCCGAAGCAAAAGAAGAAATAAACGCCAAAGCTGTAACCATAAATGCGGAAGCTTCCGACACAGTTAACATAAAAGCTGAAACAGTTAATATAGATGCTGCTACTACAAATGTATTGGGAGATTTTAACGCAGTAGGAACTTGCGTGTTTGAAGGAGTTCCTTGGATTACTCATAATCACCCGTATACGTGGGCTCGTGATGCCGGTTCGGGAGATACAGGCGGTGTTAATCACTAACTCAAAATAAACTTGATTGTAAACCTTTTTAATTTTTAATATGAGTTATAAGTTAAACGTAAAATTATCAAAAGTTTCTGATACTTCTGCGGTGGCGATTTATTCGGATTTGGAGAGTAATCCGGTTTCTAATGCACGAACTCAAGCCGTAAATATGGAAGCTATTAAACAATCCTTAGACAACTTATTTACCACGGAACAGTATGAAAGACCTTTCAGACCTGATTATTTTAATCCTCTCACAAATTTTATAGGTGAGATAGATAATCAGGTTACTCTTAATGAAATGCATACAGCTATTTTTGATAAGATTCAAAGATTTGAACCTCGTGTAGTATATAATTCCGCAAAATCTACCATAACTCCCCTTCCGGGAGGACACGGTTATCAGTTAGATTTGGCATTTAATGTAGTAGGACTTTCAAACGTGATTTATAACTATTCGGCAGTTCTTTATACAACGATCACATGACGATTTAATCAAGTTTCATTTCATACACTAAATTCCCACAGTCATATATTTTCCTGTAACCGTTATTATACATATTCTCACTTTCGG
>CAMEMA010000163.1 GCA_945926705.1 uncultured Clostridia bacterium | reverse complement strand
ATAGCTTCAGGTGGGACTGAATTTGAAAGAATAGCAATTCAGACTCATTTTGTGCAAAGAGGAGAATCGTATTTAGAAATTATAAATAAGTATGTAGTACCGTTATATGAAAAAGGGGATATTTTGTCGATAAGTGAAAAAATAATATCAATGTGTCAGGACAACACTGTAGAAAAAAAAGATGTAAAACTTGGATTTTGGGCAAAGTTTCTTTCTAAATTTGCTTCTTCAAATAACAGAGGAGTGGCAATGGACGAACCTTATAAGTTGCAGTTAGCTATAAATCTGGCGGGATTACCCAGAATTTTGTTCGCATGTGCTTGTTCGGCAGTTACTAAACTTTTCGGGATGAAAGGAGTTTTTTATAAAATCGCAGGACATGGTATTGACGGAATAGATGGATTCTATATGCATTCTTCATTCGATGTTTATCATGATATTGCACTTTTAAATCCTAAAAATCCAAAAAAAGTATGCAATGAAATCGAAAATGCGTTTGGTATAAATTCAATGATAGTCGATGCGAACGATTTTGGAGTAGAGATATTAGGAAAATGCGATGAAATAAAAGGTGTTTCAGATGAATTTTTATCTTCTATCATAAAAGATAATCCGGCCGGACAATCGGACGAGCTTACTCCATTAATACTTATAAAAAATGTTATTAAAAAAAAGGATAATTCAAATGTTTCCAAAGATTAGATATACTATTGACAAACTTGTCAGTATGTTTTAGAATAGTTATACCGATTATAAGCGGATTTATTGTTGTGTTTAAGAGGAGGTTCCATAGAAATGGCAATAGTACCTAAGAGAAAACATTCAAAAGCGAGAAGAGACACCAGACGTTCAAATGTATGGAAGATAGAAGCTCCTGCTTTCAGCAAATGCGGAAAATGCGGAGCATTGAAGGTATGTCATAGGGTGTGCAAGTCTTGTGGTTATTATAAGGACAGAGAAGTTATTAAAAAGGAAGCATAAGGATAATTTTAGTTCGTTATGATAACAATTTAGTTAGAGGAGGAGAAATCCTTCTCTATTTTCTTAAAAAATATTTATTTTATATCAGGATGTGAAAAAATGGCTAAAGCTGTTGTTGCGCTGGTAGGAAGGCCAAATGTCGGTAAATCTACACTTTTTAATAAATTAATTGGGAAACGTGTTTCAATAGTAGATGATACTCCCGGGGTTACTCGTGATAGAGTTTACGGAGAGTGTGAGTGGAAAAATAGAAAAATTTTACTTATAGATACAGGTGGAATGGAAGAATTAAAACCGAATGATGTAATTTCAGAAGGAGTTCGTCAACAAACAGAAATTGCTATGAATTTAGCTGATGTTATAATATTTGTGGTAGACGCTAAATCAGGTATGGTCTCTACAGATTTGGATATAGCTCATAAATTAAAGAAATCCGGAAAACCGGTTGTAGTTTGTGCCAATAAATCGGATTCTGTAGGAAATGCAGATTATAATTTTTATGAATTTTATAATTTAGGACTCGGTGAACCTGTTCAGGTATCTTCTGTACACGGTCATGGTACCGGAGATTTACTTGATGAAGTATTTAAATTTTTACCGGATTCTTATGAAGAAGATTCATGTGATAGCATATCAGTTGCTGTTATAGGTAAACCAAATGTCGGAAAGTCATCACTTATAAATTATATTTCTGGATATGATAGGAGCATTGTTTCTAATGTTGCAGGTACTACAAGAGATACTATTGATACATTGATTTCAAACAATTTCGGTAATTATAATTTTATTGATACTGCCGGTTTAAGAAAACAAAGTAAAGTAAATGATAAAATAGAAAAATACAGTATAATAAGATCAAAATTAGCTGTTGAAAGAGCACAAGTTTGTGTTATTATGATAGATGCTACTGAAGGCGTAACAGAACAAGATACTAAAGTTGCAGGTCTTGCTCATGAATCTGGAAAAGCCAGCATAATAATTGTTAATAAATGGGATTCTGTAGAAAAAGACGATAAAACTATGGATGAATATAGAAAGAAGATAAAGCAGAAATTTTTATTTATGTCTTATGCACCGGTTCTTTTTATATCAGCTAAAACCGGTCAAAGAGTAAATGAAATTTTTGAATATATTAATCAAGTTTCAGAATATAATTCAATGCGTGTTTCTACAGGAACATTAAATGATGTTTTGGCAAGAGCAATTGTTAAAACTCCTCTTCCGACTCATAAGGGAAAACGCTTAAAAATTTATTATATGACTCAAGTTAGCGTTCAGCCTCCTACATTTGTATTTTTTGTAAATAAAGCAGAATTGTTTCATTTTTCTTACCAACATTACATTGAAAATACTTTGCGAAGTACTTTTGGTTTTATAGGTACTCCTATTCGATTTGTAATACGTGAAAAGTCAGAACAAAAATTTGAACCTAAGATTTGAATTGGTTAGAAAGGTAGAAAAAATTTATAATGTTTAAAGATGTTTTTTTATTTAAATATTATTTAATTCCTTTTTTTATTGTTTCTTTAGTTGCCTATTTGATAGGATGTATAAACTCATCTATTTTGGTAACTAAATTATTTAAAGTACAAAAAGATATAAGAAATTTGGGTAGTGGTAATGCGGGTTTTACCAACGTTTTGCGTACTATGGGTAAGAAAATGGCTATTATTACTTTTTTAGGAGATTTTTTAAAAGGAATAG
>CAMEMA010000162.1 GCA_945926705.1 uncultured Clostridia bacterium | reverse complement strand
GTCAAGTGTTTTTTATAAAAATAATATAAAATATTTAATTTAATAAATTTTCGCAATTAAAAGCTCCCATACAAACATGAGAGCCTTTTTTAAACTTATATTTAATTTTTTTATTTTAAGAAAGTTTGAATTGCTTTATATGTCATGTAAAGATCAATTTTCGAAATCACTTCAAACGGAGCATGCATTGAGAGCACAGGGACACCTATATCTATTACGTCTACATTCAAATTGGCAATGTATTTTGCAATAGTACCTCCTCCGCCCGTATCTACTTTACCGAGCTCACCGCTTTGCCAGATAATGTTATTATCATTTAACATCTTCCTTATTTCTCCCGTAAATTCTGCAGAAGCTTCAGATGTCCCGTACTTTCCTCCACTTCCCGTGTATTTTTCAACTACAACTCCTCTATTTATGAAAGAACTATTTGCAATTTCATAGTTATTTGTATAAGTTGGATCATACGCAGCATTTACGTCTGCTGACAAACATTTAGATTTGCCTAAAACATCACGGCCTTTTACACCATCTAAATCTGCAAAATCATAAATTAAATACTCAACAAAACGGCACTGCATACCGGTATTTCCGTCACTTCCGGTTTCCTCTTTGTCAGTTAAAACAACAATTGCTGTTTTTTCAGGTATACCGCAATCAAAAATAGCCCTAAATGAAGGATAAGCACAGGAACGGTCGTCATGAGCATATCCACCTATCATACTTCTGTCAAATCCTATATCTTGAGCTTTCATGGCGGGAACCAATTCCAAATCAGAAGATATGAAGTCTTCTTCTACAATATTATATTTTTCATTTAAAATTTTAAGAATATTAAGCTTTACCAATTCAGAGCCCTCATCACATTTGAATGGTCTGCTTCCTATCATTACGTTTAAATCTTCACCTTTTATTGCTTCAGACATTTTTTTGTTCATCTGTTCTTTAGCAAGGTGAGGAAGTAAATCTGTCACGCAAAAACACGGTTCATCCTCTTTTTCCCCAATACAAACGTCAATATATGTCCCATCTTTTTTTACAATTCTTCCGTGTAAAGAAAGCGGAATTGAAGTCCACTGGTACTTTTTAATACCTCCGTAATAGTGAGTTTTAAACATAGCAAAATCATTTGATTCAACAACAGGATTAGGTTTTAAATCAAGTCTTGGTGCATCTATATGAGCAATAGATAAATTGGCGCCATTTTTAACACCGTTTTTACCTATCACCGCTAAAGCTATCATTTTTTCTCGATTAACAATATATACCTTCTCTCCGGGACTATATTTATGATTCTTATCAAATGGGACAAATCCACACTTTTTTGCTTCATTAATCACAAAGCTTACATTTTCTCTTTCTGTTTTTGCTTTATTTAGATAATCTTTATAACCTACGCTAAATTCCTCGCAAGATTTCAGCTCATTGTCGTCTAAAATTTTATAGCCATTTTTTCTCTCATAACAAAGTTTACTTTTAAGAGTTTTTATTTCACTATTCTTGTCGCTCATAAAATTTACCACCTTATTTTTTAAAATATAGTTTTTTATAAATTTTTTTTGTAGAAACAACCTTTTTAACATAATTTCTTGTTTCTTTATAGGGAATGAAATCAAGTTTTTTTCCGTCTGATGACAAATTTTTATCAGCCATCCATCTCTTAACCACATTTTCCCCCGCATTATAAGCACTCAGCACAGCTTCATCGTTACTGTACTGCTTACGCAAAATAGAAATAAATAAAGTCCCGTATTTTATATTTATCTTAGGATTTTTAAGATTTTCAACACTTAAATTTTTATCTTTCGTATAAAGCTGAAGCCATTTAAAGGTATCGGGAGTTATTTGCATAAGGCCGATAGCATCGGCGTGAGAATGCGCTTCTTGGTTAAAACCACTCTCGCATTTTATTATAGCATAAATAAGTTCCTTTTCAACTCCGTAATTTTCAGCTGCATTTTCAACTTCTATTTCATATTTTATGGGATAAAAAGCTTTCATCAAACTCTCATAGCCCCCAGCTATAAAAAACAAAAGTCCCCCAAAAATAATAAATCCCAGAATAGAGATTACTACGGTTTTATTTACTCTTATTACTATTATAAATCCCCTCCCCTAAAGAAAATCTGACAAATATTTACAATTTGATAAATTTAAACCCTGCAGCCCTTATTAACCGGTTAAAAACCGCATCTGATACTTCATTTTCATTTTCGAAATGAGCATAAACGGTTTTTACATTTAATTTATCTGCATCTCTCAAAGCATTAAACAAATTTTTTGCTTGTTGTTCAGGACATTTTCTCTTTCCATAAGATATATATGGAACTTTCAAAAAGGGTATGTCTTCTTCAAAACAAATCGCCCCTGCTTTTTTTAACGAATGTGAATTTACGTATTCCGAGTAATTTTCCGAAGAACCGCTCAACATTATAACTTCAGTTTCAGGAGAATAATGCTTATACCTCATTCCCGGAGAAAGAACTTCGGCATTTTTATCTGGAGATTCAAAAACAAATTTGCTCATTTTTACAGTCCCTATAACACTAGATAGCTCTTTTTGAGTTATCAATCCCGGCCTAAGTATTATGGGTATTTCACCTACAAGCGATAAAACTGTCGATTCAACTCCAACCGTACAATCTCCACAGTCAAGTAATGCGTCAACTTTTCCGGAAAGGTCATTTACGACGTGTTCAAACTTTG
>CAMEMA010000161.1 GCA_945926705.1 uncultured Clostridia bacterium | reverse complement strand
AAAAGAAGCTTGGACAAACTACACGACACGAATTAAAGAAAGAAGTGAATGTAACCAAGATTTCACAAACGATTTGAATAAAGAATTAAAAGTAATACAAGAAGAAGGATACTCTGGATATTTTATGATAGTACAAGAGTATATACAATGGGCAAAACAAAACGGAATACTTGTAGGAGATGGACGTGGTTCAGGAGCAGGTAGCAAAGTTGCTTATACAATAGGTATAACGGAAGTAAACCCACAAAAATACGACCTTCTTTTTGAAAGGTTTTTGAGTCATGGAAGGGAACCAGATTTGTTACAAAGTCGAGTTGCATAGAAATATGCAATGTTAAGTTTCGTGAACGCAAGAAAAAGCGGTGTGACCAAATGGTTGCTAACGGGGAAACCCAGAACGGGCAATCCCGTGCCAAGATTTCTCAATAAATCACTTGACAAAATCAATAATAAGTAGTATATTATACTATAGAAGATTGATTTTAGAGGTGATAACATGGAAATTAGACAATTTAAAGACAATTACTACATTAGTGAAAACGGTGAAGTTTTCAAAAAGCTAAAACCATACACAGCACAAAACGGATATATGGTATTTAGGGATAAGGACGGAATACACAACCAAGTACACAGAATGGTTGCAATAGCTTTCATACCTAATATAGAAAACAAACCGAATGTAAATCATATAGACGGAAATAGACAAAATAATAATGTAGATAATCTGGAATGGTGTACTCAACAAGAAAATATTCAACATAAAATAGAAGTTTTAGGTAAAACAAACAAAAGATACTTCAAAAGATGTGAATTATATTATAACGGAGAATTTATAAAAGAATTTGAAGATATAAAAGCAGCATCAAAATACGCATCAGAAAGAGGTGCAAAAGAATCTATGTTGAGAAAACACTATAAAAATCATGGTTGGGAAATAAGGTGTATCGACTATCCCGTAGGGGAGTAGGGTGGATTTTATCACCACTCGAAGTGCGAAACACCCTAACGTAAAGACGAGGGTGAAGATATAGTCAGTGCCATTAGGAATAATGGATAACACGTTCGACGTAGACTTCTCGGACATAGATGCAGTATTCAGGCACTTGCAAGATAAGTATGGAAAAAAGAATGTAGCAAGAGTTGGTGCATTTAATAGATTTACATGCAAATCAGCAATAAGAAAGATAATGGGAGTTTACGGCTACAGCCAAAAAGCAATAAAGAACATAGTAGATGATTTACCAAACGAAGGACAATGCACAATAGACGAAGCACTACAATCTTCTAAACTTATAAAAGAATTCTTTAAGCAAAACGAACACATTTTACAGTGTGTAAGAAAACTTGAAGGATGTTTAAGCCATATGAGTACACATGCAGGGGGAGTTATAATATGCGAAGGACTTACAGAAAAACTTCCAGTGTGGACAATGGCAGAAGATAGAGAAAAGCTTATTGTCGGATTTGATAAAAAGATTATTGAGGCATTAGGACATTACAAATTTGATGTTCTTGGTTTGAATTATCTTACTCTAATGAAGAACGCATTAGATAATATAGATGAAGAAATTGATTGGGCAAAAGTAGACTTTGAAGACCAAAATATTTATGATATGTTATCTAGAGGAGATGTATTTGGAGTATTCCAGTTATCAGAACAAAAGGATAAGGTAATGGAACAAAAGCCTTGTTGCTTTGAAGACTTGATTGCAATAAATGCTTTAATCAGACCGGGAGTAGGCGATTGGAATGAATACGTTAAATTACGAAACAGTGGATTTGACAAATCAACAGTTCAGCCGTATATGGAATCAACTTGCGGTCTTATCGTATACCAAGACCAATACCTATTACTAGCACAAACATATGCAGGTTGGGACATTGCTTTCTCAGACAAGCACATCAGGAAGAACAAGGATATTAAAAATGATACAGAACTTAGACAAAAATTCCTATCTGATTCGTTATCTAGAGGATTTTGCGAATCAGAAGTGCAACGAATATGGAACGATATTGAAAACGTAGTAGCAGGTGGATATGGATTTAACAGAGCACACTCTACTTCATATGCTAAGTTAAGTTATCAGACTGCGTATCTTAAATATTACTATCCAGCAGCTTTTTATACAGCTTGTTTAACTGCAAATCAGGGAGAAGCAGAAACACTTAACAAAATAAGAGAGTTAGTAGAAAAGGCAGGAATAAGTCTTGTGACGCCAGATATAAATATAGGGAGTGACAACTTTACTATACATGGTAACGAAATAATGTTTGCTTTAACTGCTATTAACGGAGTAGGAGAATCAGCATACAATTCAATAGTAAAAATGCGTCCTATAAAATCTTTTGATGACTTTATGAAAAGAAGAGTACCAAAAGATGTGAAATCTAATACAGTAATAGCACTTATAAAAGCAGGAGCATTTGACTTTGACACGACAGATAGAAATCAACTAATGTTTGAAATGACAGGTGAAAAATACAAAACACCTAACTATGTATATGAAAAAGAATGTTTTGGCTTTTATATAACAAAAGCACCGTATGACAAGTATGATGTCAAATCGTTAGATGATTACTCAGACGGTCAATTAGTTACTACGGTTGCAGAAATAACACAAGTATCAGAACGCAATGACCGTAACGGAAACAAAATGGCTTTTGTATCTGGTGTGAATAAAAACGGAAATATAAGATTTATATTCT
>CAMEMA010000160.1 GCA_945926705.1 uncultured Clostridia bacterium | reverse complement strand
ATTACTTACCCTTCTTTACGGTTTTCTTTTTGGGTTTACTCGTTACTTTAATACCCATTGAATCCCATCTTGCATCTGCATTTTTAACATTCTTTTTATCTGCCATTTTAATACCTCCTAAAACGTTTCAATTTCAAGTACAACTCTTGGTTTTGTACCTTTACCTCTTGGTGTCGCATAAGTACCATCGAATCTAATATTAGTTACTCTATAATCATTACCTTTGTTTCCAATTACTTCCGCTTGCTTTTTAGCACCAAATACAACCTTTGTGTTTTTACCAACTTTAGCTTCAATAACAACTTCTCTACCTCCACCTAAAGTTTGGTTCGGTGCAAACGGTGATTTCTTTGGATCATAACTAAAACTTGTATAAGAAGTTGTTTTGAAAGTAGTACCAACTAAAGCTTTTTTAAGTTGTGCATCTGTCATTTTACTATAATCAGCAACACCCATTGCTTTTAAAATATCATCGTGTGCATATCTATATAAAGTTGTATCTTTACCTATTGCGTGCATACCAGCTTGAATATTGTCATCAATAAATTTTTCCGTTGGGTTTAGTGCCATACCATTATCAAGCTTATAATTCAAATTCTGTGAGTGTGAATATCCATCGCCGTTTGGGTTACTATCTGAAATATACAACTTGATTGCATCTGTAACATCAGGATCATATATATCGTCCATATCATCCCTTAACTGTTGTGCATCTGCGTCTGTAAAAGCACTAACGTTTAGCGGTGCATTACTCATAACCTGTGCTGTTGTCGGTTGCACATTAGTTGTAGCACTGTGTGTTCTTCTTCCGCCTCTACTACCTTTTGCCATTTAGTTATTCACCGCCTTTAATTTCTTTCCTGTTTTCCAATCATAACCCATTTTCTGTACCATCCTTCTCGCCGCCTGTGTTGCTGAATTATCAGGGTTACCGTGTGCTTTTGTTATTCTTTTTTCAAGCGGTGTTTTCGGTACAATTTTTCCCTGTGATACAAGTTTTTGATATTCGGCTCTTGCCTTTTGCCTTTTTGCATAATATGCATCGTCTTGTGCCTGTATATTCGACAATACTTTTTGTCGTTGTTTGTTAGATAAATAATGCATATTAGCACCGCCAATCATATCTATACCCGCCCCACTAACCACATCACCAACACCTTTTAATCTTAAAAATTCATCCTCTGTCATATGGTTTGACGGTATTCCTGCTGGATTATTCATTTTAGGAACTAAATCATTACCACCACTCGCACGTTTCCCTCCACGGTTACCCTTCGCCATTATCAAACCTCTTTCTTGTAAACGGTTGAATATATTCGATATTACCTTTCAATCCTTCAACCTCGTTTCCGTAAACATAAATCTTTTCAGGCTTTAATGTTTTACGCATTGTTTCAAATTCTCTTAAAAAATACTCTCTTGCTTCCGGTTCAGCCGTCCACATTGACGATATACAAACAACTCCACTTTCAGGCTCACCATCTAAATACCACTGTAAACTTCTTTCATCTCTGCTTGCCCTAATAGTTGGAATAACTTTTATGCCGTATTCCTGCATCAATCGACCTAACCAATGTTTGCGATAATGATTAAATATCTGTGTTGCGTGTGGCATATCAGCATAAGGAGAAAAATCAGGTGTTAAAACCGCCTCATATCTTCTTAATTTATCAAGATATTTTTCCGGGTTATTCCAAAGTCGTTGGAACTGATAATCGTCCAAAAAGAAATGAACTGCTTTTCCTTCCGGTTCTTTGTCGCTTAAAACATAGTTAAAACCTATCCATTCATTGATATAACCGATTTCATCTTCATGTATCGGTAAAAGCTGTGGAATATCGTATAAACCAACGCCGTCATAACTTGCTTTACCTAAATTGAGTATTCCTTCAACTTTCTTTTGAGTATCAATTTTGTTTTGTTCTTCATCCACAAACTCAAAACCAAAATCTTCAAAGTTAAAAGCAATTAAATCATCCATTTCCTCATTCAACAAATCAAAATCCCATTCACTTTCAGCAACCTTGTTATGTGCTATTGTATAGGCTTTTCTTTCTTCGTCTGTTAAATGATCCAATCGAATACAAGGAACTTCTTTCATTCCCAAAAGCTTACAAGCTTCTAACCTTCCATGACCTTCTATAATCAGGTTATCTTTTCCCCAAATACCAATAGGGTCGTTCATACCAAATTGCTCAATACTGTTAGCAATATGTTTAATCTGCTTTTTAGAGTGTTTCTTGGCGTTTTTAGCGTACTTTGTAAGCTTGTCTATATTTATATTAACTATTTCCATAAAGCCCCCTAAATACGGCTTAAAAACCGTTTTAGCCTCCAATAAAAAATGCACTGGCGGAGGCGATCCAGTGCATTAAAAAAGCAAGGACTTTTTATCACCCTTGCTTTCCGTATTTTAACTATAACATACTTCTTATATGAATTTCTATGAACTAATATGACGAATTATATATTTTATCAAAATTCTTTAAAGCATCATTATGTAACTTATGAATCCATCTCCAACTATAACCACATTCTACTGCTATATTTTCAAAACTTTCATTTCCAAAGTATCTCTTATAAAGAATTACTTTCTCAACATCGTTTTCCATCCGTTCAATCTTCTCACGTGCTACACTCTTTAGTTCAACCAGTTTGTCTATATCACCATTTATTTTTTCTTCCAGTTCAAGTACCTTTGTAACTGTA
>CAMEMA010000159.1 GCA_945926705.1 uncultured Clostridia bacterium | reverse complement strand
AAAACCGATTGAAGTAATGGATTCTTCTACTACAAGTTATATACTTTATGTCGCCGTTGGAATCGGAGTGGTTCTTTTAATTATTGCCATGTTACTTGGAATCTATTCAGCGTTTAAGCGAGGACGAAAGGGAGAGGCGCTTTTTGGACCAAATGGAATATGTGGACTTGTGCTCTATTCTTCAGCAATGTTTATGCTCGTTGATATGTTAGTTCTCCACACCGGAATAGTTAATACTGCATATATAGTTTTATTTATATTTTTACCGATGATACTTTTGATGTTTAATGAAATACTCATAAAAATAGCAAACCACGAGCGTAATTGGAAACCCGATAATTGGGCGGATTACATTATGCAAAGCGCAATAGAGCTTTTTGAAGTGATTCTCAGTTATGTTACTAATACAGTATCGTTTTCTCGTGTTGGAGCGTACGTTTTAGGTCATGCGGGAATGATGATGGTTGTATTTACTTTAGCAAATATGTTCAGCGGAGCGGGATATGTCATAACTGTGATTATAGGAAATACAGTAGTTATTCTGCTTGAAGCACTTTTAGCCGGAATTCAGGTTTTGAGACTTGAATTTTATGAAATGTTCAGTAGATTCTTTGAAGGTCAGGGAAGAGTATTTACTCCTGTTACGGTCAAAGAAGATGCTTAAAATGCTTTTCAATAAAAATTTGAAAATAAATTAAATAATTTTATTTTGGAGGTTATTATTATGTCATTTTTGTATTTTATTATTCCGGGACTTTCAATCGCACTCAGCACATGGCTGACCATTAAAGCAGTAAAAAGAGGGGCAAATAAAAAGAAAGCTGTAGCTCTTCAAATATGTTCAACTGTGTTTGTAGCATTAATGTGCTTTATAATGCCGGCAGTTTCAGCTCATGCTGAAAGCACGGAGGCGGCTTCGACTGTATCGTCTGCCACTGCCGCCGCCAATGCAAGTGCTTATGGAGTTGGGCTTATAGCTGCTGCTTTGGTTACAGGTCTTTCAGGAATTGGTGGAGGAATAGCCGTTGCTTCAGCTGCACCAGCCGCAATTGCCGCTACTTCTGAAAATCCTCAAGTATTTGGTAAAGCTCTTATTCTTGTTGCGCTTGGCGAAGGTATTGCAATTTTCGGACTCGTTGTTTCGATAATGATGTTCGGCAAGCTTGATTCTTTAGTATTGGGAGCATAAGGACATGCGTTTTGAGCTTATAAGTGATAATACCGATACTTTAGTCGGGATGCGTTTAGCGGGAATAACCGGAGTTATTGCTCGCACACCTGAAGAGGTGGAAAACGCAGTTGCCGGCGCTATGAAAAAGGATGACGTTGCGATAATTTTAATCACCGAAAAGCTTGTGGAAATGTGTAAAGACTATGTTTATAATTTAAAAAACACCTGTAAAAGGCCATTGATAGTTGAGATTCCGGACGGAAAATCAAAAACAAATAAAAAGGATGCCATAACAGGTTATATAAAAGAAGCAATCGGACTTAAAATTTAATTTGCAACGAAGAACGGAGGCGAAATAAGTGCATAAAAGCTTTAAATCTAGTAATTTTTTGGATACTATAGATAAATATGCTAAAAGACAAAAATCAAAAATTACAGATGAAATTAAAGAAATAGAAAAGCGTGAACTCGAAAAAGCAGAAGCCGAAATTATGGAAGATGTTAACAACATGATTCAAAAAGAGCTTATAAATATGAAGAACAAAATAGTCGTTGAAGTTTCCCATAAAGAATTGGATGAACGCAAAAAAGTTTCTCAAAGACGTCGGGAAATGATTAAAGAAATCTTTAGAGAATCTAGAAAGAAACTTATTGATTTTACTCTTTCCGAACGATATGCCGAAACTCTTAAAGAGTACGCTTTGCAGATATCCAATGTTCTTACCGAGTTCGATACAGTACTTTTCATTAAAGAAAGCGATTTAAAGTACTCCGATATGATTCAAAAAGCTTTTGGAAGAAAATGCAAAATAAGTGTTGCTGATGATATAATTATAGGCGGAATAAGGGGATATAGCCAAAGTCGTGGTCTTATAGCCGACGAAACACTTGATGCGAAGCTTAAAGACGAGGAAGATTGGGCAGCGGAGAATTTCGGAATACTTTTGGTTTAGTAAAAAATATTTAATTTTTAGGTCAGGAGGGTGAGCACCCGCAGCAGGTTTTCTGTATGTGCTTGTTACCGATATGAATGATAATAATGTTATATATGGCATAAACGGTCCTGTTGTGACCGTTAAAGAAACTAAATCATTTTCCATGATGGAAATGGTATATGTCGGAAATGAACGTCTTATAGGAGAAATAATAGGTGTTACCGACGAACTAACTACAATTCAGGTTTATGAAGAAACCACCGGACTTAAGCCCGGTGAACCCGTAGTGGGTACAGGGGGTCCCATGAAAGTCTGTTTGGGACCGGGTATGCTTAACAATATTTTTGACGGAATTGAGCGTCCGCTTAAATCAATTCAAGAGGAAAGCGGTTCATTTATAGGTAGAGGTTGTAGTGTACCTGCTCTCGATCCGGAAAAATTATGGAATGTAGAAATTTGTGTAAAAACCGGAGATTTCCTAGAAAGTGGAACAATATATGCAAGATGCCCTGAAACTTCCGTTATAGAGCATAGATGTTTGGTTCCGCCGAACATTAAAGGAGAAGTATTGGAAGCCTCACAAAGCGGTAAGTATAAAGTAAACGATG
>CAMEMA010000158.1 GCA_945926705.1 uncultured Clostridia bacterium | reverse complement strand
GTGATGGCATTTTTCTGTATTTGCCATCCATGATAGCGACTACCATCATAAGAGATTATAACAACTATATTTCTTAAATTCAAAATATCTTCATTTTGTTGCATATGATTACTCCGGTAAAAATTATTAAAAGAAAGATTATTGAAATTGCATCGCGGTGACTTAATTCCATATTTTTTAGTGAAGTTCTTTTTTTAGAAACGTCATAACATCTTGATTCCATAGCAATTGCAATGCTTTCTGCCCGCTTAAATGAAAAAATAAACAATGGAACGAATATATTACAAAAAGCTCTGATTTTTTTAATTACATTTTTACTGTCAAAATGAGCTCCTCTTACTTTTTGTGCATTTATAATTTTGTAAGTTTCTTCAAAAAGTACAGGAATAAATCTTAAAGAAAGAGTTATGGTTATTGCAATTTCTTGAATGTTTATACCTAAGTAACCAAGAGGTGATAAAAGGTTTTCAAAGGCTAAAGATATTTCCTGGACAGAGGTGGTAAACATTGTTATCGAGCTTATAAAAACAAGTATAAACAACCTAAAAAATAAAAAAATACTACTTTTTAAACCTGAAAGCGATACTGAAAGTTCGCCTAAACAAACCAAATTGGTTTCTGCTTCAAAAAATAGGTTGATAAAAGCCGTAATAACAGAAATAATTAGCACAGATTTGAAGCTTTTTATATATTTTATTAAAGGAACTTCAGACACAACAGCTATAATAGATATTGAAATAGCTATTATACTCAAAGAAATTATATTGTTAGATGAAAAAGTCAATATAAAAAATATCAATGATGAAATTATTTTAATCCTTGCATCCAATTTATGAACTATTGAATTTCCGGAAAAATATTTGCAAAATTCGAAATTATTCATTAGCGTTCAACGCCTTTGCTGTTAAGAATTTTTAAAATTTCTTCTTCTGCTTCCTTGGGAAACATAATGTCGGTATTTATAGGATATTCATTGTTTATATATCTCATAATTTGTGAAGTTTGAGGAACATCAAGATTCAATTTTTCTAATTTTTGATAATTTTTAAAAACTTTTACAGGAGAATCAAACATCAGTTGAATACCTTCATCCAAAACCAACACTTTATCACAAATTCTAGCTGTTTCTTCCATATTATGAGAAATTATTATTAATATATTTTTTTCTTTTCGATGATATTCAAAGATGGAATTCATTAATTGACTTTTACTTTTACAGTCCAAACCTGCTGTAGGTTCATCCAATATTAATACTTTGGATTTTAAAGCCATAACAGACGCAATTGCACATTTTCTCTTTTCGCCTCCGGAAAGGAAAATTGGAGAACATTTAAGCATATTTTCCGAAATGTTTGTAAATTTTATCACTTCAAAAACAATATCTTTAATTTTCGACTCTGAAATTCCCTTATTTCGAGGTCCAAAAGCTATTTCATCATACACTGTTTTCTCAAAAAGCTGATTTTCAGGATATTGAAAAGCCATTGTCACATTAAAACATATTTCTTTTGTATTTTTAAAGTCTTTAATTATCTCTTTTTCGTTTAAAAATATTTTTCCGTGTGTAGGAGAAAGGAGACCACAAAGTAATTGTGCTAAAGTTGATTTTCCGGAACCTGTTTTTCCTATTATACCCATAATGGTTGAATTTTTTAATGTAAAATTTATATTTTTCAGTGCACTTATAGAACTTTTACTCTTTGCATTATAGTTATAACATAAGTCTTCGACTCTTATCATATATTATTCTCCAAAAGTTTAATAATCTCATCAGCACATTTTTTACTTTCAAACGCTTTTAAAGATACTTCGTAACCATGCTTCTTAATTCTATACAAAATATCTGTTGATTCGGGAATATTAAAATTATTACTTTTTATAAAATCAACGCTTGAAAAAATTTCTTTCGGGTTTCCTTGTGATACTATTTGACCATTATCCATAATAACTACACGCTGAGATTTTAGGGACTCTTCCACACTATGAGTTATCAATAATACCGAAGTGCCTTTGACATGTAAATTTTCTATTATTTTTATAACTTTTTTTCTTCCACCTGGGTCTAACATTGAAGTGGGTTCATCCAAGACAATCATTTCAGGTTTCATTGCTAAGACAGAGGCTATGGATAATCTTTGTTTTTGTCCTCCGGAAAGGCAATGTGTGGGGGTTTTTTCCATTCCGTTTAACTCAACTAAATTCAGAACATTTTTTATTATATAATTCATTTCAATTGAAGGGACTTGCAAATTTTCAAGTCCAAATGCAATTTCTTCCTCAACAGTTGACGTTATTATCTGGGAATCAGGATTTTGAAATACCATTCCTATCTTTTTTTTTATTTCAAAATAATTTTTTTCTTCTTTTGTATTTAATCCATCAATAAAAACATCTCCGGAAGTTGGAACTAAAATTCCGTTAACATGCTTTGCAAGCGTAGACTTCCCACACCCGTTAGGACCCATTACAGATACAAATTCTCCGCGTTTTATCTTAAGATTTATATTTTTAAAAGCAATTTTTTTAAGGTTATCCCTATAGCATTCATGTTCATAAGAAGCATTTATAAATTCGACGATATTGCTAATTTTTTATTCACCCTTTTAAAAAGATTTTTTACTCCATATTGCCGTAGCTCCCGAGGGAAGTACCAAATTTGAAGACGACACAGGTATACCTATTTCATCACAATAAACAAACCCTCCGCGGTTTTCTTTT
>CAMEMA010000157.1 GCA_945926705.1 uncultured Clostridia bacterium | reverse complement strand
ATTGAATATTCGGAAGAAAGACAACGTCTTGCATATGTACGCCTTTATGGCGGAATCCTGCATTTGCGGGATTCGGTTAGAATATCGGAAAAGGAAAAAATAAAAATTACAGAAATGTATACTTCAATAAATGGTGAATTATGTAAAATTGATAAGGCTTATTCCGGGGAAATTGTTATTTTGCAAAATGAGTTTTTGAAGCTAAATAGTGTTCTTGGAGATACAAAGCTATTGCCACAGAGAGAGAGAATTGAAAATCCGCTCCCTCTGCTGCAAACAACTGTTGAACCGAGCAAACCTCAACAAAGGGAAATGTTACTTGATGCACTTTTAGAAATCTCCGACAGTGACCCGCTTCTACAATATTATGTGGATTCTACGACACATGAAATCATACTTTCTTTCTTAGGGAAAGTACAATTGGAAGTGACTTGTGCTCTATTGCAAGAAAAGTATCATGTGGAGGTAAAAATAAAAAAGCCTACAGTCATTTATATGGAAAGACCGTTAAAAAAAGCAGAGTATACCATTCACATCGAAGTGCCACCGAATCCCTTCTGGGCTTCCATTGGTCTTTCTGTAGCACCGCTTCCATTAGGGAGCGGAGTACAGTATGAGAGCTCGGTTTCTCTTGGATACTTAAATCAATCGTTTCAAAATGCAGTTATGGAAGGGATACGATATGGCTGTGAACAAGGATTGTATGGTTGGAATGTGACGGACTGTAAAATCTGTTTTAAGTATGGCTTATACTATAGCCCTGTTAGTACCCCAGCAGATTTTCGGATGCTTGCTCCTATTGTATTGGAACAAGTTTTAAAAAAAGCTGGAACAGAATTGTTAGAGCCATATCTTAGTTTTAAAATTTATGCACCACAAGAATATCTTTCACGAGCATATAACGATGCTCCCAAATATTGTGCAAATATCGTAAATACTCAACTGAAAAATAATGAGGTCATTCTTAGTGGAGAAATTCCTGCTCGGTGTATTCAAGAATATCGTAATGATTTAACTTTCTTTACAAATGGACGTAGCGTTTGTTTAACAGAGTTAAAAGGGTACTATGTTACTACTGGTGAATCTGTTTGTCAGCCCCGTCGTCCAAATAGTCGGATAGATAAAGTACGATATATGTTCAATAAAATAACTTAGCACATTTTATATTGTTATATAAATGTGGCTTCTTGTTAAACGAAACGAGATGAAATATTCTTTAATACAGATTTGAATTAAATGTAAAGGAGAAGATAATTATTATAAACTGTGAGTGGGTACTGTGTCCCATCTGTGGAAATAAAACACGTTTGAAAATAAGGGAAGATACTGAATTGAAGAACTTTCCTCTCTATTGTCCTAAATGTAGACAGGAAAATTTAGTTGATATAAAGCAGTTCAAGTTAACTGTGATTACAGAGCCAGACGCAAAGACGCAGAGCCGATAATCTGAGATTAGCATTCTCATTTTATCGGCTCTTTCTGTTTTATGTATTGTTATTATGATTAGTTTTTGATGTTTCTTGATTCATTGATACCACTAGCTAAGGCTTCAATCAACGATAGTTCTTTATCTGTGAAGTTATCCAGTAGTTTTTCTACCTGTAATCTTCGGGTACTTTTCGTCAGATCATTATGAGGTAAGAAAAACTCATCAACGGACACATCAAGTAATGATACAAGGTCATAGAGGACTTGTATGCTTGGGTGTTGCCCTTTATTTTCAATATTAGTTAGGTAACGTGGGTCAATCTCAATCAATGCTCCCACTTGTTCACGAGTTAAACCTCGCTTCATTCGAGCTTCTTTGATTGCTAAACCAAAGGCTCTAAAATCGAATTTATCTTCTTTCTTACGCATAATAGACCACCTCTATACATTTTACTGTTCCTGTTGAATTTGAAACAGGTATAGAAAAACGTGTTAAATAGTTTTTCAGTTCCTATTAAATTACATTCTTAAAAGCACTACTCAACTTCAATAAAAAAACCGTTGTTTGGAAATGCTATTCGTGCTGTAAAAATATAAATCTCACTTTCAAATGGCGGTTTAATGGAGATAAACGTCGCCATGAGATATATTACATATAGTCTGATTCCTAGGTTGTTATCAAAAAAAGTTATCCACCAGCAATAGACAAATACGTCTATCGATGTGGTTTTATACATCATATAACAAGAATAATTAAAGCATATAAACAGAGAAATCAATCTGTCTATGTGCTTTTTTTGTATCTCTGGATATTTTTTAATGTTTTTTCAATTCTTAATAAAGGTATTACAACAGGAGCATCAAATAATATGCAACTTGTAATGCAAAATAAAAATTTAATTAATACTATGAAAAAAATAGATATTCAATTAAATAGAATTGATGAATGTGAAAGTATTGGTATGTGGGAATGTGCTGCATATGTATTATCAGATAATCAAGAAACAACAGAAATGGTAGCTGGAACTTATAAAGCCTTGATGAAAGGGGATGAATCAGGAATAGAAAGTTCAGCTATAAATTTTTGGGGACGTCAGAATGTAAAAGAACTTTCTCTTTTAAGGGAATATATAACTAATTTTATTCATCCAGTATTTAAGTATACTTCTGGGAATAATATAGTTCCAGTAACTCCAGCATCTTTAGTAAGTAGCAATGAATTAGCTATTCAAATGGGACTTCCAAGAAAATCAGTTTGTGGTTTTCCAGTTATAGAACATGCAGACTTTGGAAAAGAAGTGGT
>CAMEMA010000156.1 GCA_945926705.1 uncultured Clostridia bacterium | reverse complement strand
GCGTTTTATATATTCCTTTAATGTCACACCGCCGAGATAGGTAAATATCCTTTGAAAATGAGATGACGAACAACCGGCAAGTCTTCCCAGTTTCCCGTAGTCAATCTCTTCCAAAATATGCTCCTCTATATAATTAATTGCAACATTCATTCCAGTAATCCATTCCATAATAATAAATTCCTTTCATCAGCTGATGATTTATTCTATAATGCAACCATTAAAATATCCTCGCATTATTTGGACAAAAATTGTATTATACAGTGCGACAAATTCAAATCTTCTGTTGCTTTCAGTCTCTTCGCAAGACTGAAATTAGTCGATATCTTTTCCTAATGCGATGCCGACAAAATCACAATTGCTATTTCCCAATAAATATTCCACAAATACTTTCATTTTTTTTCGATTTCATATGAAGATTTCCACCCGCCTCCCTTTTCCGTTGATAGCGGTGAGAAAGACGGTACTCTCTTGTCCGTTATTTCGATATAATCAGCTTTTGTCATGCCATACAAATAGTAATCACAATATATGTTTACCATTTTTCCCTCACGAATAAGCCCCTCACGCTTGAAACCCACTTTCTCAAGGGTTTTGTATGACGCAATATTCTGAGTGTGAACATCCGCCCATAGACGTTGCAATTCTGTTTCCTCAAAGCAGAAAATGGCTACTCGAGCTAATGCTTCAGTCATAAAGCGATTGCCTTGATAGGCAGGTGAAAGACGAAATGCCACTTTCGCCATACGATCATTTTCAATGAGGTACACCCACATATCTCCTATAACTTTGTTATCCTGTTTGTGGACAATACCCCAATGAAAACTTTTTGTAGGTCTTTCCGGCTTTTGAAAAAGCAACGCAGGATTTAAGTCACTTTTTCCGGGACGCTTACCCCAAAACTGATAAATCAAACTGTTACCTAACCATTCTTTTAAGTCTGCAACATCTTCTTTTCGCAGGGGACGAAGTATAAGCTGCTGCGTTTCAAGAATAGGCTTATTCATAATATAATCCTGTAATTTCATAAACCCTCCTTAAAAATTGAATATTTGTCCCCAGTCAAAATAGCCGGACTCTTCAGTGCTTTTCGGCCATTCGCTGCACCACGCAGGAACGCCGGGTATTTCCACTCTGTCAAAGCTCGGCGTATATGGCTTGATGTCAAGCACGGGCGTGTCATTATTTGCGTCAATAAATGTAACGCGGATAATTCCGTTATCATAATCAATCCCGATTACCTCAGCCGCTGTTAATGCTATGGGGTTCGGCCTCGCAGGCGATCTTGTCGCAAACACGCCCATAATTTCCGGTGCCCCCTTATAGGGCTGTTCAGTCTGCAGCTCATTTCGGTCTTTCTCATTGTCGCAATCGCTGAACCACCAGACCACATTGATGTGGCTAAATCCCTCCAACGCTTGCAACCCCGGAATGTATTCCGGCTCCAATTGGATAAATACCCCGGTTTCATCATTCTTTACTTTTCCAATCTCTTTTAATTGATAGCTCATATTTTCCTCCTTGTTTTGTTGGTAAGCACAGTATGGGACCTCACATCATGTGAGATACAAGGGGAAAACGAAAAATGCCCTGCATTTTTTCAGGACATTTCAAATTCTATATGCTTATGTATGTTCCAAAGGTATTTGAAGTTCAATCAGATATTTTTCGGGATTGTTTTCATTCCACGGTCCTCTATGCACAATTTGACGCATGGGATTGGACATTTGATATTCGCTGTTTTTTTGTAGCCATTCAGCGAAAGCAAGATAGCCTCCCTTGATATTTGAAAAATCACCATAGACCATTGTGCAAGCCATAGTTGGAACAGGCTCAGTCGTTCGGAAACAAAACAACGATGTATTTTGTCCGGCTTTCTTTACAGGTATACACAGCTCAATATCAACATTTTGTTCCCGAAATTCTGTATCATGATAAATGGAAAAGGCATTTCCTGTTATTTCTATTTTCCTAGTACTTGTAAAAGCGGAAAGTTCCTTCCATAAATCGCCCTCGGAATAGTATGTTGGCACAACTCTACGCAGAGATAATACCTGATATTCGGGGATTGACTTAACGGAGATATTATAATGATATTCTCCTTTTCCTCCCTGTAATTCGCTTTTGGCAAGCTCAATTTTTTTTAGTTTCTCCTGCTCTGCCTGTATAGCACACTCAATCTCCAATCTTTTTTTATCAAGCTGTGTGAGAAGCGATTGGTCGTCCGTTTTTAGTGCAAGCGCAATTTCTGAAATATTTAACCCACTATCTCGTAGATATAGTATTTTATTTAGACGTGGGATTTGTTCTACCGAATATAATCTGTGTCCCGTCCATTTATCAACTTCTGCGGGTTTCAGAATTCCTACTTCATCATAATATCGAAGCATGCGAATAGACACCTGCGTCAGCCTTGAAAATTCACCTATTCTAAACATTTAACCACCCTGTCTTTAATTATAGCAAAGTTTTTAAACTTCAATTAGCTTTTTCGTATAGTGTCAACGCTTTTTCTGTTTTGGAGCCGGTAATTCTTCGTACACGGCATTAAACAGACCTGTCATAAATTCTTTATCATCCACTTCATCTACTAACAACATCTCTTTTGCTCCCTCATAGGGCAATTCATAGGTCGCTGTCGGCATATATCTAATTGCTGATTTTACAGGTTTGACAAGCAATCTATCATCATAGATACCACCAACAACCTTCCCTCGGTAGTAGATAATAAATTCTCCCATC
>CAMEMA010000155.1 GCA_945926705.1 uncultured Clostridia bacterium | reverse complement strand
CCTATTTGCAAAAACAGTATCTAAATCTTTATCGCTCTTACAACAACCCTCTATTGCTTTTTCTGTCATAACAAGCTTCGGTTTTGATTTACGAGTATACTTCTTTCCATATCCATTATTAGAAATACGTGTAGTATTAGGTGCCTTATTGTATTTAACAGCAAAAGCTGCAGAAAAAGGGTTGGCAATTAATGCACACAAAGGTAATAAAAATATTTTTTTTGATAATTTTTTCATTTTAAAACTCCTCAAATTTTAATAGTGATATCACTGTTTTAATTATACATTATTATTTAATTAAAGTCAAGTGAAATATATTTTAAATTAACAGTCCAAACAAGAATTTTTTAATTATAGGATTTTAAATTAAATCAGTGAATTTTTCAAACAGTTTGACAATACATACAAAGATAATTCAGGATAACAGTTTAGATCACGGTACACTAATCTTACTAATAAATCTAATAAATCTTTTCCGTTTTCATACTTGAAAAAAATTCCTCTTACTGTGTCGTCTTCTGCTAATTTCCACATAAAATCATTTACAAACCGTTTTATACAATATTCCTTAGAATTACCCATAAGATTTGGAAATGTATCAAAATAAAATTTCGTAACAATCATAATTAAACTATTTTTATCTTCCCTAGATAAATTAACTCTATGAAGCAACGCACTATATTCGGCAATGTGTGCATCAAAAACCTCTTTTAAATCATGGCGATATCTAAAAACCGGTTCTACTGTTTTTTCTACTGCCTCATTAAAATATACAATTGCCTGACCGCTTTTTAAGAAATTCTTCATTCCGATTTCACATTGGGTTATAACTTGTTTCATATTATCAATGTATCTCATTATAGCAAAGGTACCTAAAAATTTATCTTCATCCATCTTACAACAACCATCTATTTTTCTTTCTTCCCTAAAAAACGGCAGTTTTTGTTTGTGAGTATGCTTCTTTTCATGACCGGCGCTGGAATGATGTTTACCGGAATGATGTTTATGATCAGATTTACCCTCAACAGTTTTAACAGCAAAAGCTGCAGAAAAAGGGTTGGCAATTAATGCGCACAAAGGTAACAAAAATATTTTTTTTGATAATTTTTTCATTTTAAAACTCCTCGAAATTTAATAGTGACATCACTGTAATGAGTATATATTGTTATTAAATTAAACTCAAGATAAATATATATTACATCAACATTTATATCAATTATTTTTTTCTTTTATAATTTTATAAAAAAAAATAGACTCACATAAAGCGAATCTAAAATAAAAAAATAGTTGGCATCTCCCTATTTTCCCGGGCCGTTGCCAGCCAAGTATCTTCGGCACTATCGAGCTTAACTACCGTGTTCGGGATGGGAACGGGTGTACCCTCGACGTCATCAACACCAACTGTCCTTTAGTATACACACATATAAAATACTTGTCAATAATTTTTTTCATAATTATTTTTAATCTACTTTTTTAATATAATATATTTTTTAAATTTTAAATATAAGTAATAATTAATAAAAATATTTTATTTAATAAATATATACAATTTTGGATTATTTTATTCACATCAATATAGTATAATAGATGTGTGCAAAAATATTTCAGAAGAAAGGAAGTGATAACATGGCCGGACACAGTGTAAGAGTATGTATTAATAATGTGGAATTCAACATTCGTACAGATGAAAACGACGAATATGTGAAACTCATAGTTAATGAAATAAATGGCCAGATTGAGAAAATAAGACTTGCAAATCCCGGACTCAGCACTGCGATCATTAATTCACTGGTCATGATGGATTTGTGTGACAGGGCGCATAAAGCCGAAAAGAAGGCGCAAAATATAGAAGATAGCAAGTAATTTCATTTCAACAATTAGTATGTTAAATTCACTTAATTCTAAAATAAGCATTATTAATTATAATTTTTTTGATTAAATTGAATTTTTGTAAGCTAATCTTTTGAATTTTCTTGTCTTAAACTTCAAAATGTTGAAAGTCCTGTGGAAAATGAGGAAAACTTTTTTAAAAGATTTTAAAAATAAGCTTAATAAAGCGCGATAGCTCCTCTTTTTCAAAGATAATTTTAAAATAAACATTGAATTGTTGATAAAAAAGGTGAAAATGTGGAAAAGAAAAATCAACCCCTAAATACATTAAATTTTTGTAAAATGTCGGAAAATGCAATTATACCCAAAAAAGCCACTTCCGGTTCAGCCGGAGCAGACTTATGTGCTTGCATTGACAACGAAATAATTTTACTACCCGGAAAACGAATTTTGATTCCTACCGGCATAGCGATTTCTCTACCGGGAAATGAGTATGTCGCTTATATTTTCGGGAGGAGCGGGCTCGGAATTAAACATGGGATTACCCTATCCAACGGTGTTGGAGTAATAGACAGCGATTACAGAGGAGAAATAAAAGTAGGTCTTTGCAATTATTCAGAAGAAACTTACACAATTTCTCCGGGCGAAAGAATTGCACAACTTATAGTTATGAAAGTGGAAAATTTAATTTTAAACGAAGTTTCAGAACTTGATACCACCGAGCGAGGTACAAATGGATTCGGTTCGACGGGTAAATAAATTTTTGAATGTATTTGAATATTAATTTATTTTACTTAATAAATGTTGATATAGTATTAAAAATAATTTGAATCCGGGAGGTAAGTTGAAAAATGTTTGGAAAAGAAATAGGTATAGATTTAGGTACGGCAAATACTCTTGTATTTGCTAAGGGAAAAGG
>CAMEMA010000154.1 GCA_945926705.1 uncultured Clostridia bacterium | reverse complement strand
TCTATATTGTATTGTAGTACACGTTCTCCTTTAGTATAATTTTGTATTTCTTTCCATTCTGTACCGTTATAATATTCAGTAGATCCGTCTACACAACCTGCTGCTCCTGTAAGAACAGAAATATTATTTTGTATACTCTTATAAATACTTTCTACTTGTTGTTTATTTAAAGTAAATGGAAAGTTTCTTATTTCTTCCTCTACTATATTTTTATCAATCTCTAAACCATTTATACCGTATGTAATTAAAGAGTTTACCTTTTCAGCAATACTTTTCTCAATTTCAAGGTATTCTTTATAATATATAATATTTCCTAAATCATTTGTTGATACTTTGTTTAAGTCTTTTAATGCTTTTAATGTGTTGTTAAAAGCATTTGAATTTTCCGAGAGCTCAAGAGTGTAGTTGAATTTCTTTCGCAAATTATTCACAGATGTTCCCGTTGAACCTTCTATTACTACTATATTCTTTAAAGTATACAAGAATGCTCTTTCTAAGCGGTTTTCATCTTCTGGAAGTCCTCCAAGTTTTAAGAAAATTTCATCTACTTGCTTAAAAGTTATAGTTTGACTTAAATCAAGTATTTTAAACGGATCTTCTTTTATTACTTCTACTGCATTCTCTCCAAGTTCATCATGTAATTTACATATTAAAGAATATGAAAGACCTAAATCTGTTCCAAAAACAATAAGTTTCTCAATAGACTTATAATATTCTACACTCTCTTTTATTTTTTCGTATGTCTTATCACCTATGCCTTTTATAGATAAAAGTTTTTCGGGGTTATTTAAAACAATACTTATTGAATCCTCTTTGAATTCATTGTAAATTTTCTTTGCATTCTGAATAGATATACCTCTAATAACACTTTTTGATAAAAAATTTATTATCCCTTCTTTGCCTTTAGAATCTTGTAAAACTTTAATACTTTTAATCTGTACCTGTTTACCGTATTTAGGATTTACTATAACTTCTCCCGTGAGTTCTATTTCACAACCCTCATAAACTCCTTCAAAGTTTCCTGATACAGTAATTGAACCAAATGAATTTAAAAGTACATTTAGTTCTACTGTTGACTTTTTAGGAGTACATCCTAAAACTCCCCATTTACTTTCTCTATTATAAAAAATTATCTTCTCAACATTAAAGTTTCCTTGAATAAGCATGCAATAGTACCTTTCTTTAAAGAAAAGTATAGCATATTAAATCTTAAAAGTCAATGTAAGGTTTGAAAGTTTTTAATATTTTATAAATAAATTCCCACGTCACTACATAATGCTTTTCGTTGCAGCTACAAGGTTCTTTTTGCAAGCAATTCAGACAATATCTAACCGTATGCTCTTCACTCATGCCACAAATACCTCTAATTTATTAGAATTCGTCTGAAATGAATCTACATGACACCAAGCATATTTAGTCGAGTTGGGACTCTCTATTCTTTTTATTGCCTTTAATTTACCTTCGTTGAAAAGTTTTTCTATGTCAGAGTATAATTTTTTTATGTCTTTACTATGTAAATCAAAAGCTTTCCCTTGTATATGGGCTGAACAGTATATACTTTTTTTACTTTTAACTATTGGATCCATGTTACACCTAAACCCACATTGAGTATTAGAACCTCCAAAAGACCAGTTATTTATTGTAATAGGACCATGATATTCTCTTATTGTATCTAAATCTATGAGAATGTCTTTATCAAAAAATTTCCAGCAAAAAGCTTCTCCAAATTTATTATATACTTGAGGACTTACAAGTTCTTTAATATTAAAATGTTTGCATTTATACATTTTTATTTTCCATTTTCTTAAATAATTTATCTATTGTACTCTCTTGAACAAGAAGAGCGTCTTTTGCATATTTCATAGCTAATTCTTGTGAAGGTAAAATGTCAGGTATTACTGCTTCAAATTTTTCTCTATCTATTGGTTTTTCTGTAGCAGCTTCATGATCATGCTTTACTTCTTCGTTTACTTTTACATTATCACGTATTTGTAAGAATATTAATCCGTAAGATTTATCTAAATGTTCTCCTATTTTATCTAACAAAGAGGCTGTTCCTCTTGTTTTAGAATCTATGTTTTTTATATCTTCTCTTACCTTATTAATAATATCAGAGATAATCATAAAATTCTCCGTATCTGTTTGTTTTACTTCAGGTGTTTGTTCAGAAGCCCTCTTTAAATATTCTTTACTGTTTAAAGGAAGCTCATGACTTCCTAAGATAACGTTTTCTTTTAATTCGTCTATAAAATCACTAATACCGTCATGAATTTGATCAGCTAACAAATGTTTAGCATAAGCAGCTTCACCTTTACAAGTATAGTGAATGTCTTTAGCGAAGTTTTCTATTACCATTAAATCTACTCTAACATCATTTATTTTCCTCTCTTTTTTTCATTTTTATCTTTCAAGAACTTTATACCTTCCTTAAAATGCTCTCCAAAAAAGTCTCTTTCAAGAACTTTATATGATTCATTTGTTTTTACTATAAAAGGCTCAGTAGCTTCTACACTATCCTTATTTTCTTTTACTAAGAAATAATTTGTTTCAACTAAATCAGCAAAAGCATTATAAACTATTTTTTGTCTTGAATAAGGGATAAATGATAGAGAAGACTTAAACCTTAAATTAGCTGTAAAAGCTTCTAATGTTGGATATACGTAGTTTCTTATAAAGTTTGAGAATTTTTCAAAGAACTCTGTACTTACAAGTTCTATATCCATATCAGATTTTATTATAAAAGTGTTTTCTGCTCCAGATCGGAAGAGCG
>CAMEMA010000153.1 GCA_945926705.1 uncultured Clostridia bacterium | reverse complement strand
TAAATTGAAGAAAAAAATTTCGAAAATTACTGACAACTACCTTGACAATCAGCGATATCATTAAAATTTAGTATTGTCAAGTAAAAAGGACTGTCTCTTAACAGTCCCTTTTACCATTTGAATGAGCATATTTATTAAATGCCACAACATATTATTTTGGTGTTTTGTCAATGTAGTACTCCACTCTGGTTTTGTAACTATCTTCTATATCACTCCAACGAGGAATCGAAAGTTTCTTACCATAGAACTCCTCGTAACTCTTAAGAAATTTTCTCTTCCAATCAGCAGCTGCATTATGAGTTTTAGGATTCTGATAAACAGTTTCTTCAATAGCCGATAAGAAATCTTCAAGGCATCTGAACATAGGAATATTGTTTTTCTTTGTACTATACCAAACACCGGGTCTAATTTTATGTACGACACCTTGCTTAACTTGTAGATTAATTGCCCAGTCATCCATTCTACGTGTAATTTCCCAGACTTTTTTAATCCATAAATCCTTTACAGTAACTACTCCATCATCGCTCATATCGTATCCAAAAATTAAATAATCTACACCCAACATATACGGCTTTTCAATTATTTCTTCTTCATACATTCTAAAATCAGCTATATCAAATCCTGGGCTTGCAGATCTATTGAAGGCTTTTACTTCAAGTAAATTCGTGCATTTGTCATCTGGATTAAGAAAGAAATCCGGTGGCATTTGAGTATTTTCTGACGGTGCATATTCAATTTCTCTTTTATCAAGCCATCCTTGAAGCCATTCTTGAATAATGTTTCCTACAACATCCTTTTGCTTCACAATTATATCTACGTCTCCCATGAAAAACTTTATCTGTCCTTTTAGTTCAAGAATTTTATCTTCATAAACTAACTTATCATATACTTGCTGTGCAGTTAATCTCACTTAAATCACTCCCTAATACTTCTAATAATTTTGATGAAACAGCCTTTATTACTGGAACCACAACAGTATTTCCAAGTAAATCATAGCCGTTTTGCATTGTTGTATCAAACTTATAATTATCTGGATAACCAAATAACCGCAAACCTTCACGCAAAGTTAAAGGTCTAATCCCTGATCCATCTGGAACATACAAATGTTGCATATCCATTGCTACTAACGTAGGAGCAATTCCATCTGGATTCAGTATTTTATTCACTTCAAATGACATTTTCCCTGCAACAATATTATATCCTAAAGGTAAAGTGTCATCTTGAATTCTTGTTTTTCCTACTTTCTTTTTAGGATACTCCTTTTTTAAATATCCTTTCTGAACCAAATCTTCAAGCATTTCCTTTAAATTTTCATCATCAAAAAAAGTTTTTATATTTTCAAAAGTTAGTGGCATACCATCCATCCAAGCTATACCATATTCAATAGCCCATTTCTTTTTTCTTCGTTCAGTCATCATTTTATTTAATAATGCACGTTGTTTTAAAGATATTTCTCCCTTTAATTCGATATCCCAACTATGAATATTATCAGAACCCCCTCTTTTATCTTTTATAGATTTTCCAATCAACTCTGAAACAGAGTAGTGTTTCAATAATAAATTCACAAAATTGCTTTCACTAGTAGGAAGACCTGTTTCCAAAATCTCCTTTAGTGTTACTTTTTTTTCTGTAAATTCACTTAGATCTGGAGCTGCTTTTTTGGAACCAACAATATATATTCTTTTTCTTTCTTGTGGTACTCCGAATTCTGTTGCGTTCAGAACCTTCCATGAAAATTTATAGCCAAGTTCACTTAATGTTTTCAAAATAGTTTTCAAAGTTCTGCCCATTATATCTTTTGGTGATTCCTTATCATGATTGACAAGACCTTCTACATTTTCTAACACAAAACCGAGTGGTTCTTTTTCTTTAATTATTCTTGCTACATCAAAAAATAAAGTACCTCTTGTATCTTCAAATCCAAGTCGTTTACCTGCAGAAGAAAACGCTTGACATGGAAAACCGGCAAGTAGAAATTCAAAATCCGGAATATCTTTGGCGGAAATTTGCGTTATATCACCGGATATCTTTTCATTAGGATGATTTTGTTTTAATATTTCAACTGCATGTGGTTTGATTTCTGAAGTAAATACACACTTGGTCTCTATTCCGATTTCTGAACAAGCAAGTTCAAATCCCTTTCTTATACCACCAATTCCCGCAAATAAATCAATAAATCTTATCACTTTAAATCTTCCTTTTTTCTAAAAATCTTCTTCCACCATTTTCGTTCTGGTTCAGCAGACTTGTCTACAAGAGCTGTTGTCTGAATCGTAACTGCGTGTAATGTCTGAGCTGCTACAAGAGCATCAGTTAAGGACTTGTTATTTTCCTGTGAATTATTCAGAGCTTCTATCAAAGCTTTATTTTGCTCTTGTAAATTTATTATCTGACTATCCTTTGACTTTAATTGCTCGTCTTTTATTGATAACTGCTCTGTCAATACATTATTTTGTTGTTTTAAATCATCTATTTGAGCCATAAACATATCATCGACTTTGCTATCAACACGAGCGTCAACGTTTACGTCAACACCGTCAACGCACTTAGTTGAGCAATACAAGGATTTTATTATGTCCTCTCCATCAACATCAATGTAAATAACACCGTCAACAGTTGACGTAAACGGCTGTAAACGTGATTTTAGAGTACTATTTCGCTTAATTCGCTGATGAATAGCCTGTTTAGACACACCAAGTTCATCTGCTATTTGTTTTATTGTTTTACTCACAGCTTATTTTAGACTCCCTTAACTGTTTTTTATAAATATAATAAGTTTTACTAGTAACACCAC
>CAMEMA010000152.1 GCA_945926705.1 uncultured Clostridia bacterium | reverse complement strand
TAAAAGTTATACAAGAAATAAATAATTTTAATTTAGACATTAATTATTCAAAGATAGCAATAGACGTTCTAACAACAGGGAACATAGATGGAGTAATAGAATTAGTAAAAAAATATTTAGTTCATCTTTCTAATCGAGATTATCAAGGATTTGACGAAAAACATCTCAAATTAATATTTTTATTAATTGTTATGAATTTTAAAATAGCATATACAATAAAATCTGAGATGGAAGTGCAGAGAAAGTATCCGGATATAGTCCTTATTCCAAGAGAAAATGGTAAAGGATATTATTCAGTAAGTATCCGTCAAATAGCACACACGTATACAAAGCAGTATGAATAAACTAAAATGCATCTTGAGTATTAGTAATAAAAACTAAGAAAGAGGTGCATTTTCATGTTAAACAAAGAAGAAAACGAGAAAATATGGAGGGAGCGAGTAACTGAATACCGAGCAAGTACCAAAACACAAAAAGAATGGTGCAAAGAAAATAATTTCAAGTACACTACCCTAAGATACTGGCTAGAAAAAATAAGTAAAGAACAAGCTAAAAAAGAAATGCCGGAATGGATAGACTTAGAAGTAGGCGAAAATAAAGTAGCAAAAATGCCTGTAAAAAAGCTGGATGGAAATATAATTGAAATAAGTATAGGAAGAGCAATAATAACCTTTCCTGTAACAGCAGAGGTGAAAATAAATATATGCTAACAGACTTAAGTAGCATTAGCAAAGTATACCTTGCATGTGAAAGTGTAGACATGAGGAAATCCATAAACGGGTTATCAATAATAGTACAAGAAACATTTGAACTGGATCCATTTGTAGGAGCACTTTACGTATTTACAAACAGTAGTTGTAATAAAGTAAAAATATTAAAATGGGACCAAAATGGATTTTGGCTGTACTACAAAAGATTAGAAAAAGGCAAATTCTTCTGGCCAAAGATAAAAGGAAATAAAATAATGGCAATAAAAGAACACGAACTAAGATGGCTACTAGATGGTTTATCATTACAAGAAACCAAAGGATTTGACGAAGTAAAAGAAAGAGGAATAATCTAAAAATATTTAAAGGTATTTTTAACTTTCTGTCGAATAATTAAGTATAGAAAAAAGACAGGAGTTGCGCTAAAAATATGGATTTATCAAAACTAACGAGAAAAGAATTAGAAGCTAATTATCAAAAAATATATAACGAAAAATCCAAAATAGAAAATGCTTATGCCGAAATATACGTAGAATTAGAAGCAGCAAAAATGAAATTAAATTGGTATGAAGAACAAATAAGAATTCATCAACAAAAACGTTTTGGAGCATCAAGTGAAAAAACACAAACTGACGGTCAAGTCAGTCTCTTTAACGAACCAGAAAATGACCAAGTAATGTTCTTACCTGAGCCAAAAGTAGAAGAAGTAATAGCTCCAAAGAAGAAAAGATACGGACATAAAAAAGAGATAACAAAGCAGTTCCCTATTGAAACAATAGAATACAAATTAAGCGACGAAGAAAGAAATTGTAAAAATTGCGGAAATCAATTACATGAAATGAGTAAGCAAGTCCATGTTCAATTAAAATTAATACCTGCTCAAATAATAAAAGAGGAACATGTTCAATATGTATACAGTTGTAGACATTGTGAGGAAAACGAAATAGAGACACCAATAGTGACAGCAAAAATGCCAACGCCTGTAATAAAGAACAGCTTAGCTTCTCCTTCTCTTGTTTCACACATAATAACAAGAAAATACGTAGAAGGATTGCCATTATACAGACAAGAACAACAATTTAAGAGAGATGGAATTAATTTAACAAGACAAACTCTTTCAAATTGGATAATAAATGTATCTAATAGCTATTTTAAACATATCTACACCAGAATGCATGAAATACTAATTCAAAAGGATATCCTACATGCTGATGAGACAGAGGTAGAAGTATTAAATGAACCCGGTCGAGAAGCAATAAATAAAAGCTACATGTGGATGTATAGGACAGGAAAATACGACGATACACCAATGGTATTGTTCGACTATCAACCTGGAAGAAACGGAGAATACGCAAGAGACTTCTTAAAGGGATACAAAGGATATCTTCATGTAGACGGATATGCAGGTTACAACAAAGTAGCTGATGTAACTTTAGTAGGTTGCTTTGCTCATGCAAGAAGGAAGTATACCGACGCCTTAACTGCAATATCTGACAAAGAATCTAGAAGTCATACAGAAGCTTCAAAAGGGTTAGAGTTTTGTAATCAACTCTTTAAGATAGAGGATGAAATAAAAGAATTAAGTCCTGAAGAGAAATATATAAAGAGAATTGAAAGCAGCAAGCCATTACTTGAGGCGTATTTCTCATGGGTAGAAAAAACAGCAGAAACTGCATTACCCAAAAGTGCATTAGGACTAGCTGTAAACTACAGTTTAAATCAAAAAGAAAAATTAAAGAAATACTTAGAAGATGGAAGATTAGAAATAAGTAATAACGCGGGAGAAAGAGCAATACGTCCATTTGTAATAGGACGAGGAAATTGGCTATTTTGTAATACACCAAAAGGAGCCAAAGCAAGTGCGATGCTGTATAGCATAGTAGAGACAGGAAAAGAAAATAATTTGAATTTGTTTAACTACTTTGAGTATTTACTGGAGAAACTACCAAATATAAATTTAGAGGATAAGCAAGAACTAGACAAGCTACTGCCATGGTCGTCGGAATTACCGTCTACATGTAGAGTACCAAATAATTAAAAATTAAAATCCATATGGAATGCAGACTGAAATTGCAGTTACCATATGGATTTTTTGTAGCTGTATT
>CAMEMA010000151.1 GCA_945926705.1 uncultured Clostridia bacterium | reverse complement strand
TAGTCAAAAAGAAAGAGAATTTATGATAGTTTTTCAAAAGTCTTTTCAGCAAACAGGAGTGTATATTAGAACTGTTGATGAAAAAAGAGAAGTCTTTTCATTATTTACAGATGATATTATAAAAGAAGTTAAAACACTTTTTACAGCACAGTTTGAAGGATTTGTTTCTGAGGAAGTTTACGAAGTAATAAATTACTTTGAAAAATATCAAGCTCTTATTGACTCTTGCTCTAAAAACCATTGTTTACCTGAATTATTATTAACAGAAATTAAAAGAGGATTTAGTAATGAAGTAAACAAAGACAAATATATGAAAATGATTTGCAGATAGAAAAAGAAAGGATTTTAAAAATGAAATTAGAAGAAGCACTTGAAGAAATGATTATTACTGGAAAAGCTCCTAAATGTATTGAAGATATTGGGTTGTCTTTTACTTTTAAATCAAAAGAGGAAGGTAAAACTAAAGCAACATTAACTTATGAAAGAGCTGATAGATACTTAACAGTTAAAGTCCCACTTAATATGGGAGAAAAAATTAAGCAATATAGAGCCCTTAAAAAATCTATATATAATGCTATTATTGTAGATTACGAAGAGAAGGATTAATTTAATGAGCAAAACACTTAACTATTTATTATCTATTCCGGAAGAAGATATTGATATTTTCTTAGCTAAACATTCAATAAATAAAGAAGTCATAAAGGAGCTCTTGCTTGAACTAAAGAAAAAAGAAAATTTTTTTAGTAATGAAATTAATTCGTATGAAGTTGAGTGTCCTTATTGTCATGATACTTATATGGTAAATCTTAAAGATTTTAATTATATGGACGATATAGAATGTTTAAAATGCCACAATAAATACAAGCAAGAATTAAATATTAAAAGTATCTTATTTAAACTTAGTTTTAGAAAAGACGTGTAAAATGAATAAGAAAGTATTAATTAATTTCTACGAAACTTTTAAAATCAGAAAACTATATTATTGTTGGATTAATGTAGGTGACTTAGATAATAATTATGTAATAGAAACTTCAAGAAATCTTAAAACTTTATACGATAATTCGGAAAATTATTTAGACACATGGATATCTTATAAAACTTTTAAGCATAAATATAAAAATAACTTAAGTTATCCTAAGATTACAAATAATGATTATTTAAGATTATTACATTTAATTCTTTCTAAAAGTAACGGAGTAGAACTTAATAAAGAAGTACCTTTGAACTATGATGACTTCAAAGAGTTCATTTTATTACAGGCAATAGAGCTTAAAGATATAATTAAAAAAGAAGTAAAAGAAATTTTTAAAACAGTAAAGGGTATTGAAGAATGAAAAGCAGAAGAAAGAAATTTGTCTCATTATTAAAAAGTATATGTAAATACATTCAAACTCCTAATAAACGTACATTTAATAAATTAAAAGAAACTGGATATAAAGATTCTGTTATAAAAATGTATACGAAAGCATGTGTACGTTATTTAAGAGATAACGAAGAAACTAAAGGATTAACTCCTTCTTTCTTTTCGGAATTATCTAAAATTAACAATAAGAAAAATGTCAGTATTAAAGAGGATAGTATAAGTAATATAAAAAGACGCAATAGTAAAGCAAAGTGTTATTGTAAAGTAAATACTGAAAAATTATATAATACGATAGAATACTTATATTTACATAGATGGGAAAGAACTGAAGAAGTTCTTAAAAGTGCACCTATAAAAGATTATACTAATAGAACTCTTATTATGTATTTACAAGCAATTAGAAGCTATTGTAAATCTGGATTAAATAGTTATTTTACTGTATCAACAAAAGTATTTGATATAATAAAAGATCTTAAAGATAAATATAAAGACAGTGATAAAGACCTTAGTTTTATTGCTAAGAAAGAAAATATTATAAGGAAAGAAATACTTCCATATAAACAAATAGCACTTGCATTTGTTAATTATAGTGAAGACCATGTTAAAGAAATTTTTAGAAATAATTTTAAATTAAAGTATTCTACTTATCTTAAGCTACGTTCCGCTTATTTAAAATATAGAGAAAGTAAGAAAGTTTTAAAAAGTATAAATCCAAGATTTTACTTACATATAGATGAAGTATTACAAGGAGATCTCCAGCATGTTTAAAAATAAATATGTTTTTTCAGAACTTGAAAAAGAAGATTTAATCAGAAGGATAGCTTCAAAAGATAAAATTTGCAGAATCAGTAAAGATTTTAATATACCTAATCACTATGTACGAAATATTAGAAGAGCCTTAGAAAAGCACCTAAATGGAAAAGTTGATAAAACTACATCAAGAATAAGTAAAGATTGGTACAGCACTTTTGATAAATTGAAAGATACTATTATAGTAACGGATAAGTGCCGAAATGTAGCTACAACTCTGGAACAAAAAGTAAATATAGTTAAAAAGTTATTAGTAGGTGAATCATACAAAACTGTTTTAAAGGATATTAACTTTACTATTTCTTACCGATTACTCCGTCAAGTAAAAGATGATATAAATTACTATAGACGATATAAGAAGATATCTGAAAAATCTTTAATCTCACATGATTGGTATATTGCTACGGATAAAGCAATTAAAAGTATAAATAATGTAGTAGAAATGGAGAATGCAGAAATGAAGTCAGATGAAAAATTTGAACAAGAATACATTGTGACTTGTGAAAAATCAAAATTCGTTAAAGTTACTGGTAGAGATCAAGTAAAAGGAGTTTTAGAAGCCTTTTCATCTCTTGGACTGAATGGAAAAATTAAAATTTACGAAATAAAAGAGGTAGATAAAAATTTGTTTAATGTTGACAATATGTAAGAACATG
>CAMEMA010000150.1 GCA_945926705.1 uncultured Clostridia bacterium | reverse complement strand
CCATTTTCCTAATTACATCCATTACCTTATCTACATTTTCTTTTGTATATTCACATATAGGCGGTTTATTTTCTTCTATTCTTTGATATTCACACATTTTCTCGTACTCCTCCAACTTTATTTCAAGCCATTCAATCTTTTCTTTTAAATCTTCAAATTCCCTCGTGGCAATGCCAATAGAAACAATAACAGGTATTAAGCATAAAATATTTTCACTTAACACAAATGCCCATATTCCCATTAGTGCTAAAATACAAGCAAAAGTCATTATCTTTTACTCCTTTAACGCATTTTCGGCTTCTTCACGGGTGAGGAATACGGTTTTGCCAATACTTCTGCAAGTGGTTTCATAGAATGAATTGCACAGAAGTTTTAAGTACAACCCTTTATCTTTTAAGACAATCTTTTCAACTGTTGTTTCTTCGATTTTGCCGTCACGAACCAACCATACTATCTGACCCACCTTACACGGCGGCACTATTACGCCGTTTGCTAAAAGTTCCTCCGCATATTCTTCTAATATCACCGAAGAAGCGGATATATTGTGCTTTTTGGTATAAGCCTTTAATATTTCGGTTATTCTTTCTTTATCAGTCATTGTTTCCCCCTACCATTTCTTTTACGAGGTTGTCTATGTCACACATAAACTCATCTTCGACGGTAGGATGAACACCGCCCTTGTAAATGCGTTTTTTCAGCTTCTCCGCAAACTCTTGGACGGCTGTGGCTTTAACAGTTTTTAATTCTTCTTTTAATGCATCAATTTCGTCCGTACGTTCTAAATATCTTTCGGTATCGCGACAATGAATTTCCCACAGTTCATCACGATTTTCTTTCAGACTCTCAATCTCCGCCTGTTGTTTATGATACTTCGGAAGAATATCATTTATTGCATTTGCTACAATACCCTTTTCGGTTGAAAAGCCGTCATTGTAATAGAAATTTCTAAATAAATTTAACTGCTGATTTGAAGTCAAGCCTTCATAAGCCTTTATAATATCGTCATCTTTCATTCTTTACGCCCATCATTACATTACATAAGCATAGATTTGTATTGCCAAATTTAAAATCAATAAAGCAATAAGAGGATAAATTGAATTTTTACGGGTATCTTTATTGATAATCACGCAAAGCCACACGCCTAAAGCTATACCCCAACCAGCACAAAGTATTGCAAAAAGTATTTTCATTCGGTATCGCTCCCAACAGTGTATGTATGATCGCCATTTGCAACATTAGTAGCTGTAGTACACGTATATTTAACATCAGGTGTTTGCCTATTGTTAATTGAAGTACCTGTGATAAAAGGCTCCTTAGATTTATCAGTTATATTTGACTTATCCGTAGTTACAATATTTCTTTCGTGACAATCACATTCTGCTTTCCACGGTGCTAATACCTTACCACACTTGGGACATATCCAACCCATTTGTCCCCAGCCTAAGTACGGTTCTCCATATATATTATTTGTAGACGGTCTATATACTCCGTCATTAATACCTTGTCCACATTTTGGACAGGTATAATTCCCACCTGTTGTACTGTTCATTTCAGTACCACAACTCATACATTTCATAACTAAATTACTCCTTTATCATTTCTTTTAAAGTGTTATCAATATCACTAACAGTAACATAGCTTTCAGGAAGTACAGCTAAAGGTAAAAATTTAGAAATTAATTTTAATTTTTCCGCAAATTCCTCTAATGCGTTATTATAACCATTCTTATATGCTAATTCACATGCAGTATGCTTATCCATTTTTACTTCTCCTTACTGTTTAATATATTATTAATTAGTTCCTTCATATTATCAACTAATTTTCATTGTAGTATTCGTAATTCATTCTGCAGAGTCTTTCACCTCAGACTCTAACCACATTTTAATTACGTCTTTTAACTCGGGGACATAGTTTAGATCCGGAAAGAATTTGCAATTATCATGTAATTCACAATACGCATAAGAGACTTCGGTGTCATAGTTATATTGTTTTGAACGACCTTTTATTGATTCACAATTTTTACAATATGTTTTATCGAACCATTCTATCCAAGGTGAATTATCAAGTTGCCCGTATTTATCTATCCAGTCTGTCAATTCTTCAATATTCATGGATTTAATTTTTTCATAAATATTCATTAGTCATTCACCTTGATACTCCTTAAATTTTAGTAAATGTTACGCCGTTTATAATGATGGACTTGATGTTATTCAGGTCTATGCTTGATAAATCGATAATTAAATCTAATGTTCTATCATATATTGATATTTTATTGGTGGCTATTATAATAGAATTATTAGGCATATCTGTATTTATTTTCATATTAAGAAATTCTGCTTTGACTTTATTTTGATACATCCTTTATTCACCTTCGTATAATTTTGGAGTTCCATTTGCATTTACAAGCATTGTTAAGTTACCATAATTATATTTATTAAAAGCACCACCATGACTTACTGCATACATTACTTTTGTTTCATTATCATAAACAACATAGAAATCGTCAAATCCCGGCTCTACTTTTGTAAACATATTTCCATTATAATTGTTATTTGAATCAGTTGCATTAACTGTAGAAGTTGCACAAGCGGCAAGTCCAAATATAATCATAAATAAACATATAATGATAGTTAAAAATTTTTTATTTTTCATAACTTATATCCCCTTAGCTTCTAAATTCAAATAAAATTTTTTATTTATAATACCTTCAGTGATCTTGCTAAGTATTTCTGCGGCCTTGCTATATTCTAAGCCACTTATACTAACATTAGCATCAGCATCAAATTTACTTTGAAAAACTACAGAATATTTATAATAATTCGCATTACTTCGGATAATAG
>CAMEMA010000149.1 GCA_945926705.1 uncultured Clostridia bacterium | reverse complement strand
CCCGAAAATGTTAAAGTTGAGTTTGGTCAGGAAAGCTATCGAAATGAAACGGATGGTAAACTTATTGTTACTTACTTAAATATGGATGCTTCTTTTGTATTTAAAATTAACACCAATAAAGGCGAATACGTATGTGATAAAATTATTCTCGGTATAAGAGAGAAATTTATGGGTCTCGGTGCACAGAGCAGTGCTGTGGATAGAAGGTCAGTAATGGGAGATCCATTCTCTTCGATTAATTACAACTGTCCGCAATACTACAAAACTGTATTTTCGCATTTGTCAATTAATATAAACAAGATTGACAGTGTTCCCAGTGATAAGTATATTATGGACAACTATTTTATAAGATTTTATTTCAATGACGGTAGAACGGAACTCAAATGTATAGAAATAGGTTCGATGGGGTAGGTGAGAAGTTTTGGAAAATTTAATTTTTGTTTTTGAAAAATTGTTTTCTGATAAAAATTTGGCAGAGGGTTTTTCAAAGTGTAAAAGTGGAGATGAGATGTATAATTTTTGTATTAATATTAAAGATGGTTACACACGAAGTGAATGGGAAAATTTTATAAGAATTGTTTATAGTTTGGCTTTAGAGAAAGGTTATGATAAAACACAGCTGGAAGAAGATTTGGATAAAGTGTGTGGAGGAACTATGAATAGTTCTGTCGGTAAGAAATTTTTATCTTGTTCTTTAGCTTTATTGGGTATTTTGCCATTTTCTGGATTGGGATCGGTAAAAGCAGCAACAGGAGAGGGAAATTTAAATCCGCAAAAAACGGTTTCTAAAGAACGTCGAAGTTCAATATTGCCTTTAGTTTTTAAAGGTGCTTTAGTAGGAATTGTCGTAGGGGCAATAGGAACGTACCTTTATCATAAAGTTAATAATTCAAAATCCGGTGGAAATGTGGGTATTTCTAATCTTGGTAATACATGCTATATGAATTCTGCAATTCAACAACTTTACAATTTAGATCATTTTCGAGAATCAGTAATGAATGATAACAGTGGAGAACCTCGTGTTAAGGCCATTAAGTATCTATTTTCGGTTATGAGTGGAAAAGAACGGGAAGATAAGAAGAAATTGCGTGAAGCAGCCGGAATTTTAGGGTATAAGGGTAAACAAGAAGATTGTAGTGAATTTATTCAAAAGTTAGACCCTATTTTTGAGAAATATGGTATGGAAAAATGCTTATCAAATCCATTTTCCGTTAATCCTAATTTATCTGGATTATCTTTACAGAATATTTTAGATCATGGTGGGGCTATGGATTATAGTGCGGCAAGAGAGCTGTTAAGAAAAAAATTGCATAAAGGCAAGGAAGTTTCGGACGAAGAGATAAATAACCATTTTGATAAATTAACAGAAAAAGAAAATTTTAATTTAGGAAAACCATTAGCAGTTAATCCGGTAGAAGGACAATTTGGAATTTTAATAAATCGTGCAGTTTGCGATCTTTATGGAAATCAAATTAAATCAAATTTACCTATAGTTATTTCAGATAAGGTAAAAAAACACGGTAAAGAATATGTTTTAACAGGAGCAGCTGTTCATAAAGGTTCATCATGTGATAGCGGACATTATATTTCATACAAAAAAGGTACTGATGGGCAGTGGCATATATATAACGATTCTAGTGTTTCTAAAGTAAACGAAAAAAATGTTAAATCTAAGTCTTCCACAGACGGAGTATTGTTTATTTTCACGGATGTTTCAAAATTATAGTTTTTATTTATAACTTTTATAATTAGCTTTGGTATTTTATCGAAGCTTTTTTTATGGAAAAATAATTAAATTATTGTTAATTCATATTTTGGTTTTAAAAAGTTACTTTTTGATTAGAAATTAGTAAAATATTTTTTACAATGTAAAATTTTATATATGATATATAATTTTTGCTTAATATTAAAAATTGTTACATACGAAGTGAATGAGAAAATTTTATAAAAGTTATTTATATCTTGAATTTAGATAAAGATTATGATAAAATACTGTTGAAAAATATTTAGATTAGGTGTGTGAAATATTTATGAATAATTCTATAAGTAGGAAGTTTTTATCTTGTTCTTTAGCTTTATTGGGTGTTTTGCCATCTTCGGGATGGGAAGCTGTAAGAGCAACCGGCAATGAAAATTTAGATATACAAGAAAAGGTTTCTAAAGAAAGTGAAAGTTCAATATTGCCTTCAGTTTTTAAAGACGCTTTAGTAGGAGTTGTCGTAGGAGCAATAGGAACGTATATTTATCATAATTTTAATAGTTCAAAATCAAGTGAGAATTTGCCTATTACCAATTGTTGTAATAAATGTTATATTACTTCCGGTATTAGTAATCTTGGTAATACATGTTATATTACTTCCGGTATTAGTAATCTTGGTAAGACATGTTATATGAATTCTGCAATTCAACAACTTTACAATTTAGATTATTTCCGAGAATCAGTAATGAATGATAACAGCGGAGACCCTAGAGTTAATGCCGTTAAGTATCTATTTTCGGTTATAAGCGGAAAAGAACGAGAAGATAGGGAGAAATTGAGTGAAGCAGCCGGAATTTTAGGGTATAAGGAGGAACAAGAAGATCCTAATGACTTTATTCTCACAAGTTTAGACCCTCTTTTTGAGAAATATGGTATGATAAATTGCATATCCAATCCGTTCTCTTTAAGTCTTAATTTAAAAGGAGTATCCTTACAGAATATTTTGGATCATGGTGGGGTTATGGATTATAGTGCGGCAAGAGAGTTGTTAAGAAAAAAATTGAATAAAGGCAAGGAAGTTTCGGACGAAGAGATATATAAAGATTTGGGTAAATTAACAGAAAAAGAAAATTTTAATTTATGAAAACCATTAGCAGTTAATCTGGTAGAAGGG
>CAMEMA010000148.1 GCA_945926705.1 uncultured Clostridia bacterium | reverse complement strand
GAACGGCGAACTTTCCGACGAAGAACTTGATAACGTTTCGGGCGGTTGCGGGGGAGAAGAAATTACGGAACCTAAATATAAGGAAGGCGACCTTGTGTGGATTTCCGGCGGCTTTGCTTGCTATACCTGCGGACGCTATCGGGCGTTCAAGGTCACCGAGGTTCATCGCTCCCCTGTCGGGAAGCACACCTATTCCGTCGCTTGTCCCGATTGCGGCGAAAAATGGTGGAATGCGAATGTCGAGGAAGATTCAGTCGATCTTCTTTCCTAATACACCGTCTGATGACCGGTCTTTTATGTGAGAGAAAAACAACATAACTACGTAATAAGGAGATATGAAAAATGAAACTGACAAAAGAACTCATTGAAAAGGCAAAAACGGCAAATACAGCGGAAGAACTGCTTGCAATGGCAAAAGCCGAAAACATCGATCTTTCCGCAGAGGAAGCGGAAAAAGCATTTTCCGAACTTCACAAATCGGGTGAGATTTCGGACGAAGAGCTGGACAACGTTGCGGGCGGCTGTGAGCATACATATCACGATGCTTGTCCGGCATGCGGTAACCGCAGTTTTTCGTATTACGGCGATTCATTGGTACATTGCAGTAATCCGAAATGCGGTCAATGGTACTACAATTCAAAATATAAATATATGGATGAATAACTTATATTTTACTCCAAAAGGCTACGGGAAAAATACTTTTTTGGGTATATTAGCCCGTTTGCCGTTTGAGAGAATGAATATACGTATTGTAAAATACTTTAATGGAGTATAGATATGAAATTATCAAAAGAACTTTTAGAAAAAGCTCAAACGGCAAAATCACCCGAAGAACTGATCCAAATGGCAAAGACGGAGAATATAGATCTTTCCGCAGAGGAAGCGGCAAAAGCGTTTGCAAAGCTGAATGCAAGCGGCGAGCTTTCGGACGAAGAGCTTGATAATGTTGCGGGCGGTTGCTCCCCTTCCGATCCCCCGAAATACAACATCGGGGACTACGTACAATATTATTATCAATACGAAATCGGTTGGACAAGGTATGCAAAATCTACTACGTGCTCTATCATTGAAGATATAAAAGAAGACGGCAGTACTTGGATGTATAAATTAAAAGACGGCAGTTGGGACGGTGCTGAATATATCGAAGAAGAGCGTATCATTTCTTTGGCTTGATCTGAATGATAACCTATTTCATATTTATTAAAAATCTAATTTGAGGAGATCGTTTTATGAACATTTCAAAAGAACTTTTAGAAAAGGCAAAAACAGCAAAAACGGCAGAAGAACTGTTTGCAATGGCAAAAGCCGAAAACATCGAAATGACCGCAGAGGAAGCTAACAAGGTGTATGCAGAACTTCATAAAACAGGCGAGCTGTCCGACGAAGAGCTGGATAACGTTTCGGGCGGTTGCGATGACATTAAATGGGGTTCCACTAATCACGATGTGCTTAAAGAATGTATACATTTCGATTTTGAAATCGGGACCCGGGTTGTTGTTAGATATACATATTTCCATTATAAAGGTACGATAATAGACAGAAAAGTTGAAAAGTCGAGTTACTTGTATTATAACGCATATTATCTGATTCACTATGACGACACGTCATATGAAGATGAGTGGGTACTGCAAGATCAAGTAGGCGTAATCGTAGGCTGAATTGAGGGAACAAAATGTATTTTATGCTATCAAAGGAGATATCATAACAGAACATTCATCTATGATATCAGATTCGATTACTCTCCTTATTACAGCACTATACATGTAATGATTGCAACAATTATTTTACTTATTAATAACTCTGAAAAAACGGCAGTTAATAGAAAATAAATATTAAACAGGAGTAAAAATCATGGAAATCTCAAAAGAACTCATTGAAAAAGCAAAAACCGCAAAATCGGCGGAAGAACTGCTCCAAATGGCGAAAGCCGAAAACATCGAAATGACCGCAGAGGAAGCTAACAAGGTGTATGCAGAACTTCATAAAACAGGCGAGCTTTCGGACGAGGAGCTTGATAACGTAGCCGGAGGTTGCGGCAGTGGCGAAGTGCCAAAATTCGAGGTCGGACAAACTGTGTATGTAAGGGCAACCAACGCCGCGGCAAAAATCCTTGAAAATCTCGGAAAGAAGGGAGACCTTTTCCCGGAATATAAGTACAAAATAGAAGTTCACGATACGGGCATATTTACCTTGGAACGGTGGGAGCATGAACTGAAGTCGTCTTATACAGGCGATGATTGATTAACTTAAAAATAGCATTTTATCGCAATTGATTGATAAGGCAAGTATAAAAATCAAATTAAGAATTCTGATGGAGGAGAAACCATGAAATTGACAAGAGAAATGATGGAAAAGGCAAAAACCGCAAAGAGCATGCAAGAGTTGCTTGAAATGGCGAAAGCAGAGAATATTGAGCTTTCCGCAGAAGAGGCTGAAAAAGCGTTTGAAAAGCTGAACAAATCGGGCGAGCTTTCCGACGACGAGCTTGATAACGTTTCTGCCGGTTGCTATGAAAGCGGCGACACACCGAAGTTTTCGGTGGGTCAGCATGTTGGGGTATGTGCAGGAAGAGGACATGCTCCGGCACGTATTTTGTCTGTTTCGGACGAAAAGCACGACGGCTGGTGCAAAAACAAGCAGTGGATCTACAGCATAAAGTTTGATCAGGGGGGAGAAATCCGTAACGACGTTTACGAAGACAATATAATCGAATGGAATGATTGAAAAAGATAAACGATTATGTATTACATATTAAATGAAAAAATTGCCCTGCGCTCATGGTGGCTGGTGCCGTATGCTTATTACGTAAAGCATGGCGAGATGGCGCACGGGCTGAAAAAAGAAGAATTTGAATTTTTGTCGTCATGCGATGGAAGAGCAGATTTGCCA
>CAMEMA010000147.1 GCA_945926705.1 uncultured Clostridia bacterium | reverse complement strand
AAAAAATCCAACAAATAAAGAAATTAATTAAGCAATAAATAAAGCGGGAGGGGTTTTAAAAAATGAAAAAATCCAAGTGAAGAACTACAGTTACTTGCTGTTAGAAAAAATTATGATTCAATAAAGTTTATAAAAAATCCTTATGAAAGTGTTCAAAAAGAAGCTATAAAAATAAGTTATGATGCATTAAGATATATTAATTCACCAAGTCATAATATAGAAATTGAAGCTATTAAAAATAATGAAGCAGCAATTAGCTTTATACATAACTTAGATAAGGATAAAATATTAAATTTCTTAAAAGAAAATATTTTGGTAATTAAATATGTAGCAAGAGAAATATCAAAAGAAGATCTGGAAGAAGTGTTAAAAGAGGTTTTAGCAAAAGAAGAAGTTGAAGAAAAATATGTTAGAGACTTTTTAAATTGCAGTATGATAGATAGAAATAGTAAAAACTTTGAAATAGACAAGATAATGTTTATTTATAAGTATGGTAGTAAAAAGGCTAGAAAGATAGCTGTAGATGAAAAATTAAAGATGATATAGGAGATATACCAATGAATTTTATAGATACATTAAAGAGTGTTGACTTAGTATTATCAACTAATGAAGTACCATTAGTAGTAGGAGAAAGTGGAATAGGAAAAACAGCATTAGCAAAGAAACTTGCTAAAGAAAATAATTGGAGCTTAGTTGTTATTGACGGAAACTTACTTAAAGAAGGTGAAATAGGTGGACTTCCAACTATAGAATCTTATACAACAACAAACTCTAATGGAGAAAAGATAGAAAAGAAAATTACAGTATATGCAGTTCATAACAAATTAAGAGAAATAGATGAAGAAATAGCTAAAGGAAAAAGCGTTCTTTTATTTATAGATGAAATAAATCGTTGTGAACATACAGTACAACAAGAATTAATGAACTTAATATTAAACAGAGAGATAAACGGATACAAGTTACATGATGATGTAAAAATATTAGCTGCAATGAATCCATCAAGCAAATACGGTTCAGACTTTGATTATCAAGTTGTTGATATGGATGCAGCACAAGAAAATAGATTTGTATGGTTAAACATGGAACCTGATTATAATCAATGGCTAAATTGGGCAATGGATGCAGGTATAGAACAAAAGGTTATAGAGTTTATATCAACATTCCCTGAGTATTTACACAGAATAAATGAAGATGATGTACGTGCAACTCCGAGAAGTTATGAAAGAGTTTCTAAGAGTTATAAGATGTATAAAGAAAATAAAGACTCAATACCAAGAAACGTATTTTTAAATGTTATAAAAGGAAATGTAGGAAAGGTTATAGCAGAAGAGTTTATAAGCTTTGTTGAGTCTGATTGTAGTCCATTAATATCTTATGAAGATGTGTTTTCATGTGAAACTTTAAGTTCAAGTGTTATAGAAAAAGTAAAAAGTGAAAGTCATACAAGACTTTATTTATCAGCAATGAATATTTTAAAAACATTAGAATCAAATCTTAAAAATGATGATAATATATCGGAAAATAATATAAATAGATTTATTGAGTTTTTAAAATTATATCCTGTTGATTTAATGGTAGGAATTATGAAAGATATAAAGAGTAATTATATAAACATATATAGCAAAGCTATAGAAAATGAAGAATTTGTAGAATTATACTTTGAGTCTTATAGTATGATAAGGGGATAATCTATGGAAAGTTATTTTGATAAACAAGCAAAATACCTTTACAACAAAGCAGAAGAAATAATAAATACTTACGCTATGCTAAAGGCAAATAAAAAAGGTGAAAATTTCGATATAGATATACCACAAGATTTTAAAAATGAATTTTTTAAATTAGTAGACAAAGTTAATTTAAGTCTTATGGAAGATAAAGATAACTTTTATGGATACTTTTTATTTCAAACTTTAAGAGATATTAGATTTGATATAAGTAGCCCAACTGCCGTAAACTTTAAAGGTGCTAAATATGTAATATATTTTAATCCAATAATCTTTTTAAGCCTTGATATGAAGCAGATGGAAAGTACTATTAAGCATGAAATACTTCATATACTATCTCTGCATTTATTAAGAGGAAAAGAATTAAAAAATAAGTATAGTACATTAGCTATTAATATTGCAATGGATGTAGTAGTAAATCAATATTTAAACTATTTACCACCATATGCAACAACACTTCAATGGTTAAACTCAAATTATAACTTAAAACTTGAACCATATGAATCATTTGAATATTATGTAGAAAAGATTCAAACAGAACTTGATTTACAAGAAGTTGATGAAAATGGTGAAGAAGTTGATAACCATGAAAATGAAAATATAGAAACTGAATATAATCCAGAGCATACTCATGATATTTGGGAAGAGTCTGATGAGATAGATGAAAAAACTCTTAAAGAATTTACAGAGAAGTTTGTTAGTTTATCTCAAAAAGGTGAAATACCAAACTATTTAGGAGGATTAATTTCTGCACTTAAAAATAGTAAGGGAGAGTTACCTTGGAATTTATATCTTAAAAAACTTATGGGTACAGTTGAAAGTAATAGAAAGAAAACTATAACAAGAAGAAATAGAAGACAACCAAATAGACTGGATTTAAGAGGAGAGCTTAGAGGACATAAAGCAGAAATCGCTGTTGCAATTGATACAAGTGGAAGTATTAGTGATGAAGAATTTAAACAAGCTATTAAGGAAGTTCTTCAAATAGTAAAAAACTATAATCATGAAATTACAATTATAGAATGTGATAATGAAATTAGACGTACCTATAAAGTTAAATCTGTAAAAGATATAAAAGAAAGAATTGTTGAGACTAATAGTAAAAATATAGCAGAAGAGGCTGAGTTACAAACTACTATAGAAGAAAATATGGAAACTCAGTATCCAAAAGAAAATCTTAGAGGCAAAT
>CAMEMA010000146.1 GCA_945926705.1 uncultured Clostridia bacterium | reverse complement strand
GCCGAACTCTGCATTTTCAAAAATCTGAATTTTGTTATTGTTTTCCATAATTAATCGTCCTTTCTGATTTTAGAATTTTCGATACTGACAGGCTCTAAAAGTTCATCAGCAGAGCATTTAAAAAGTGCCGCAAGCTTTTTCAGTTTTATAATATCGGGATTTCTTGCACCGCTTTCCCACTGCGTAACAGCCTGCGGAGTAACATTAAGCTTTTCGGCAACCTCTGCCTGAGTAAGTTTCAGACGCTGTCTGTGTTTTCTTATATTCGTCATTTTCTCACCTCTCACTCACGTTATGTTAGAATTATAACTCACAAATCGTGAGAAGTCAATAGCTTTTCTAACATTTTGTTAATTCATACAAAAAGTGAGCATTTTTGTTGACTTTACTCACATAATGTGATATATTATAGATATAAACCATATGAAAGGAGGAGTATAAATGTTTGCTCAAAGGCTGAAAGAACTAAGGAAAGAAAGAAATATGACACAAATTGAATTTGCCAAAGAATTTAATATTTCCTCCGGTACAATAGCTATGTGGGAAACGGGAAAGAGAACTCCTGATAATGAAATGATGATAAAAATAGCAAATTATTTTAACGTATCGTTAGATTACTTAATGGGTAATTCAAACACAGCAAATACAGAAAATGACCTTGAGGAAGTATACTTCAGCTTTGCGAAAAAAGCACAAGACGAAGGAATTGACCCAAGTGATATAGAACTTGCCATAGAAACCATAAAAAAGCTCAAGAAAAAAGACAGATAGAAATTAAGAACAAATTAAGGAGTGATACGCTATAGTTTATTTAAATAAAAAAGAACTATATAAAACAGTTGATTGTATAAAGAAAAGATATGATTTGCAAGAACACTCACTTCCTCTTAATATATTTGAGATATGCCGTAATATTGAAAATATAGAAATACAAGGCGTTCCATTTAAAACAAAAGAATTAAGAGGTATGGTAAGCATTGCAGCTGATGAAACAGAAAAAAGCGTTATCTTAGTAAACAGCAACAAATCAATAGAAGAACAGAATTATCACGGAGCTCACGAATTCATGCATATATTTACTGCTCCTGATGAAAAAGGAACAATTCTTCAATGCTATGAAAACATCAAGCCTAATCAAGACATATACATAGAATGGCTCGCAAACGAAGGTGCGGCTGAGTTTTTTATTCCATACAAGACGTTACTACCTATGATTAAAATTGATTATGACATATTGACCAAAGGAAGCGGAACATATGAGTTCTGCGAGGCTAAATCAAAAACATTCGGAGTAACACCGGTTGTATTACAAAACAGAATCAACGCACTGGCATATGAAATAGAACAATATGTAATTAACGATGTTGATATTGACGAGATAAAAATTTTATCATTAAGAAAACAGCATGAGCAAGGAATATATGCAAAAAGCTTAAACACGCTTGAAATAGAAAGACTTTCTAAATCATTCCAAATTTATATAAATTCAAAAGCATTTGCATAACAATTGTTAAAACTCCACAAATTCAAAAAATAAAACATAGTAATTAATACAAAAATCATCACATTTTGTTGTAAAATTTCCTTTTATGTGATATAATTCAACTATAAATTTATTGACATCATAGGAGGACGTAAAATGAACAACTACGAACCAAACCAGAATCAAATACAGCAAAGACCATCTAATAAAAAAACACATATAAATATTATAATTGCTTTTTTATGGTTGGTTTGTATTTCATATTTAATTGCAGGGTTAAAAGAATTAGTCCATTTTAAAATCCTTTCAGCACTATTATGCTTTATACTGACATTTTTCTTATGTCCAAAAGCACCTGATATATCATATAAACTGCTGAAATACAGAATGTCAAGAATAGTTCAGGTTGTTGGTGCTGTGGCAATGCTTTTTATATCATCATTTGCTTTTTCACCATCAAATAACACTGATAAAAAAATTGAACCGGTAAACAATACAGTTGCAATTGAAACAACTGTAACGGAAGAAACTACAATTGAAACCACAGTTACTTCTGAAACAACAACAATACCCGAAATTACTACACAAAAAGCCACTACAACCAAAGCTACAACAAAAGCAACTACTGCTGAAACAACTACAATAATGGTAAAATATGAAACAAATCAGTTGTTTGATGATGTTTTTATACGCTATTGTGATTTAAGCAAGGTTATTAATTTTGATATGGCTTGTGAAAAACTCAAAACATTTACACAATATAAAATTGATTATACAGAACCAACTGATGATGATTTAGGAGAAATAACGCTTACAGACGATAACGGAAACTATGTATATATTATCTCGTATCCCCTTGAAAATCTGGGAGTTGAAACCATTACACTTATAGGTTACGTTGATGGAAAAACAGGTAATGAAATAGCAGTTTCAGATGAAATACATACTGTTTTAACGCCGGAATATCATATTCATGATAAAAGCAAGGAAAAACCAAACAGAAAGGCTTCATCACTTCAAGAACTTATTGAATTTATGTTTCCGGTTAAAACAGTTGAAACAACTGATACAACAACAACCATTGAAACAACCACAGCACCCATTATAACAACCACAACACTTATTGAAACTGAACCTCCCGAAACCCAAGCACCGGCTCCAGTTGTTCAGGAGCGTCATGTATATGTAGCCGCAAGCGGAAATGGAAGCAAATATCATTCAGACCCTAATTGCAGTAGAATGAATGGCAATGTAATTGAATATTCTATTTCTGATGCCGAAAGCAGAGGTTATACACCCTGCAAAAAATGTTATTAATAAAAAAACTCCCTGCCAAATAAAACGGCAGGGAGAAAATTTATAATATAAAGGGAGGAAAAAAATATGTCCGAAGAATACGCAATCTATCTGAGAAAATCAAGAGTTGATACAGAGTA
>CAMEMA010000145.1 GCA_945926705.1 uncultured Clostridia bacterium | reverse complement strand
TTAAGGGCTTTGCTATTAATACCACATTGGGGTATATTGAAAATATGCTCCCTATCATGTCTCGAATTATTGTTTGTCACAAAGCATTTGAAGAAGACCCGATTCTGAAACTTAATGATGATGACTTACAATCAATTATTCAATATAGGGAAATCTTGCATAGAAAACTCGCTTCTAAAGAGAGTCCATATAAGAAATGGATTATAAATTCAATTTGTCAAGCTATTGCAATTGAAATTTTTACTTTTTATTTCAGAGAACTGGAACCTACTCAAGGCAAACCCAATATCAAACATAATAGAAGTGAAGAACTATTTTATAAATTTATTACACTTGTAGAAGACAATTTCCAACACACTCGTTCAATATCGGACTATGCTTCTAAATTGTGCATTTCAACCAAATATTTATCTGCACTTGTAAAGGAAGTTAGCGGCAGAACAGCAAGTTCGTGGATTGATTCCTATGTTATTTTTGAGGCGAAAAAGCTTCTTTCCTCCACAGATTTATCAATTTTACAAATTAGCGAAAAACTTTCATTCCCAAATCAGTCGTTTTTTGGAAAATACTTTAAACACAGCACGGGAATGTCACCTACCATTTATCGTAAACAGCAAATACAGCCAACTTTTGACGCTTGATTATTTCACCTTTGCTGGTTCACGACTCACATTTTTATTATACTTGGTAAATATCTTTTCTGCAGATTTTTCAAAATTTTCCGCTTGTATTTTTCTATAACCTGATTGGACTTCTTCTATAGGTACTACTTTATAGTTACTTTTGCCATCAGACGGTAGTGTAAAAACAAGACTGTAATTAGCCGATTTAATCTTTACTTTTCCCATTCTGTCTCGTGAAAGAACAACCTTTGCAAGTACACCTCCTCGGGTATCTGATGTTTTCATATCTGAAATAAAATTACCGAGAGAATACACAATCAGGCAATCTTTACAATATTTTTCGGAATAGCATATTTCCATTGGTTGAATTACGTGTGGATGTCCACCTATAATCAAATCAACTCCTTGATTGACGAGAAAGTCTGCAATTTTCTTTTGATTTTTATTTGGTAGCAATTTATATTCATCTCCCCAATGTATTTGAACAGACAGAATCTCCGCACCTTTTTTTCTACTTAATTCAATATCTTTTTTTATTTGAATGGTGTCAATATAATTAACAACAACATCTTTTGGTGATATACCGTTAGTTCCGTATGTATAATTGAGAAATGATATTTTATAACCATTTATCTCCTTTATAAACGGTACATTACCCTCTCTATCTTGCTTATTAAGATAGGTACCTATATGTGAGATATTTAATGAATCAAGTATGTTGATAGTTCTTTTTAAGCCTTTATCTCGGCGGTCTAACGTATGATTGTTTGCATTTAAAAACAAATCAAAACCTGCATCTTTAAGAGAAATTGCAAATTCTGTAGGGGAACTGAAACAAGGATAACCTGTGTAAGGCTTTCCTCCAAGTGTTGTCTCAAAATTTACTACGGAATAATCGGCAGAGGAAACATATTCCTTTATTTCTTCAAAACATTCTGAATATGAAAAAGTATCCCCTACTCTTTTGGCTGCCTTAACTTGTGCTATGTGCTGCATTGCATCTCCTGCATAAAGAAGTGTTACTTCCGGAGCAGGAGCAAAAGGATTTGCAAAACTTAAAGCCAAAGACAGCCAAAATTCATTCATACTCTATTTATATATTGCTTTTGTAGCAGCAAGAAGAGTATTATTCATCAGTGAAACTATCGTCATAGGACCTACACCACCGGGTACAGGTGTGATATAACTGCATTTCTTAGAAACATTTTCAAAATCAACATCACCGGTCAGTTTATAGCCGGATTTGCGTGAATTATCTTTTACTCTCGTAGTACCTACATCAATTATAACAGCACCTTCTTTTACCATGTCCGCCTTCACAAATTCCGGACTTCCTAAAGCTGCTATGATAATATCAGATTGTAGGCAAATCTCTTTGATATCGGGAGTATAACTATGGCAAACCGTCACGGTAGCATTCCCCGGATTACCTTTTTGCATAAGGAGTGTTGCAACAGGTTTACCTACGATATTACTTCTGCCAAGAACTACACACTTTTTCCCTTTAGTATCAATATTATAACGTTCAAGAAGCATCATAATTCCTGCAGGAGTGGCAGACTTAAAGCATGGCAAGCCAATAGACATTCTGCCCACATTTATCGGATGAAAACCGTCAACATCTTTTTTATAATCAATAGCTTCGATAATATTTTGCTCATTAATATGTTTTGGAAGTGGTAGTTGAACGATAAAACCATCTACACTATCATCATCATTTAGAGATTTTATTGCTTGTAGAAGTTCTTGTTCTGTAACGTCTTCTTCAAAACGAAGCAGTGTGGACTTAAATCCACACTGCTCACAAGCACGAATTTTATGTGCTACGTATGTTTCACTTCCACCGTCGTGTCCAACTAAGATTGCTGCCAAATGCGGCGGACGATTACCTTTTGAGACAATATCTTTTACTTGATTTGCAATTTCAAGTTTAATATCATCTGATATTTTTTTACCATCAATAATAGTCATACAATATATTTTGGCTGTTTCTTATCTTCCACCTCTTAAACCACGCATAAGTTTCATCGGATTTCCTTTAAAACTGGAAGCTGCTTTAAGCATCTTGCGTGTCTGTTCAAATTGTGTGAGTAATCTATTGACTTCTTGCAGAGATGTACCGGAACCTTTAGCAATTCTTTGTCGTCGCGAGCCATTGATTATTTGTGGATTAATTCGTTCCTTTTCTGTCATAGAGCGAATAATAGCTTCCACACTCTTGAAAGCATTGTCATCAATATCCAAGTCCTTAATTGCTTTTCCAACACCGGGTATCATAGATGCAAGTTCCTTAATATTACCCATTTTCTTAATCT
>CAMEMA010000144.1 GCA_945926705.1 uncultured Clostridia bacterium | reverse complement strand
GATTCTGGCAACGATTCTGGCAACGATTCTGGCAACGATTCTGGCAACGATTCTGGCAACGATTCTGGCAACGATTCTGATGAATAAAGTTTTTAAAAACGCAAGATAATTTATTTAAGTTATATAATTATTTAAAAAAGGAGACTATTATGAGACAAATATACAAAGCGTCTTTAGTATTTCTTCTCAAAGATGTATATTCTAAATATCCAGTTACAGATGCAGTTATTCTTTGTAACGGCAAGCAAAATCCTTATACACGCAAATCAGACGGTTATTATGTTTTTTCTAACCTTTATCCGGGAAAATATGATGTGGACATATCATGTAAGGGATATACAAAAGTCAACATCTCAATAGACCTTAGAGAAAACGAAACAAAAGTTATGTCACTGGACATGTCTTATACCCCTGATAATAAGGCGTTAACACATCTTACAAGATTCATAATTACTCTCACCCATCTCAAGAAAGTTTTATCTGATACAGATGTTTTAATTAAGCTTAAAAATGAGGCTTCTTTCTTAAAATTAACTGAACCTGTCGAAGCAGGGTCACAAGAAATTAAGTTAAATATGGAAGAACTTGTAAGTGGAATAATAGGTCAAAAGTATATATACAAATTAAACAAACAAGAACATGAAATATATATTTTAGGGTTTGACAATGAGAAAAAAGTTTATACTTTAAGAGAACCTGTTACAGAAAAATTAGAACCCGGAGGACAATTTTATCCAATATGGAATTTAAAAACAGGAAATAACGGAATTTTAATTATGCCTATGATAGACCAATTTATGAAAGAAGATGAACTCACATTTGAATGTAAAACAGAAGAACTCATAGGAAAAGTTATGTTCAATGTTAAAGGATTACATCAATCCGGTGAAGCTATATATGGAGATATTAAGTTACGTAAAATTCCTAAAAAGAAATAATTTATTCTGTGATTTTAAAATATGTTAAGTAAGGAGAAATTTGTATTGATTGAAGATTTTGAAGAAGTTTTTCCAAAAAGTCTTATAACTAAACCTTTTGAAAGTGTAGATGAATACCTAAAATACGAACTGAAAAAAATTAGTAGACGAGTAAAATACTATCTTAATGCTAAAGAAAATAAAAATTATGTTCAAACAGGAATTATTGCTCGCAATGATTTTTACAGTGCCGAACATTTTATAAGATCACGTTTAGAGTTATCGGATAAAGACTTATTCATTTCAAACTATATAATAAATACATTTAATATAAATTTATTAGAATGGTTTTGTATATTACTTGGCATCCTTATAAACACCGATGAAAATTATAAGGAGATGCTTAAAAATGTGGGTAACGAAAAAACTGTAACATATTCAATGGCATTAAAGTTGTATTTCTTCGTTGAAAATGCTTGTGATATAGAAGGTTACTACGGATTATGGAACAATTTAAGAAAAAAGATGAATTCTTTATTTTTTAATGGGGATATTTGCAAATTTGATGAATATATTTTTCAAAATATAGTTCAGAATAGAAAAGAATTAGTTGTTGAAAGCGGCGGAATTAAAATTCGACTTCCAAGTAGCTCGGGAACACTTGCCATAAGAGAAAATATTGTTAAGGATATATGTGAATATCTAAAATCCACAACTAAAAATCATACCGCATACTACTATATAGATGGTTGTGAAGGAATCGGAAAAAAGAGCCTTGTCAACAGAGCATGTGATATTTTAAATAAAAATATGGTTTACTTTGATTTTAAAGATTATATTTCAAATGATAAAGAAAAATTTACGGAATCCATAATGTGTTCATACAGACAAGCTTTAATAAGTTCGGGATACTTATGTCTTGACAATTTTCAAGAATTAATAAAAGAGAATTCCATATCAAAAAAGTATATCGAATTTATTTTAAATTCCGCTTCCAATTTTTCCAAAGCTGTGTTTATACTTTCAACACAAGAAATACCCTTTGGACAGTATCTAAAAAATTGTGTCTTTATGGACTTAACATTGGAAGAATTAAAAAACGAGGAAAAATTTAAAATTTGGAGCAAATTATTAAAAGGTTTAAAAACGGATAAAAATTTAGATATTCACGAGCTTGCAAATAAATTTTCTTTCACGCCCTTACAAATAAACAATACAATCAACGACGTAAAAAAGTTGTCTAAGTGGAAATACAAAAAACCGATAGATAAAATTATGATTTGTGAAGCAGCTTATAATCAAGTTTCGGGCAATCTAAGCGATAAAGCAACGTTAATAAGAAAAAAACACACTTGGGATGAATTAGTGCTCCAAAAAGACCAAAAAGAAATACTAAAACGTGCTTGCAATCATATAAAATATAAACACATAGTCTATGATAAATGGGGTATGGGAAAACGAGTTTTGTACGGAAGAGGATTAAGTGTGTTATTTGCAGGTCCTCCGGGAACGGGTAAAACTATGGCAGCTCAAGTTATTGCAAATGAATTAGGACTTGAAATCTATAAAGTTGACCTTTCGAAAGTCATTTCAAAATATATAGGAGAATCGGAAAAAAATCTGGGAGAAGTTTTTGAAAGTGCGAAAAAAAGCAATGTAATACTCCTTTTTGATGAAACAGATGCATTATTTGGAAAAAGAACTGAGGTTAAAGATTCTCATGATAAAAATGCAAATGTTGAAACGTCTTATTTATTACAAAAAATGGAAGAATATGACGGCATAACAATTATGACTACAAATTTTCTTGAAAATATTGATAAAGCATTTTTCAGACGAATTACTTATGTAGTACACTTTACTTTCCCGGACGTTGCATCAAGAAAAGAAATATGGGAAAAAATGTATACAAAAAGCATTCCAATCTCGAAAGACATTGATTTCGATTATCTTTCAAAAAGATTTGAAATATCCGGAGGAAGTATAAAAAATGTGGTGATTAATTCTAGTTTTATGGCAGCGGCGGAAAGTGATAAAGTAGAGATGAAACAT
>CAMEMA010000143.1 GCA_945926705.1 uncultured Clostridia bacterium | reverse complement strand
CCTTCATGTGATATACCTTGACCGTACATAACATCAAATTCAGCATCTCTAAATCGCGGAGCAGTTTTATTTTTTACAACTTTTGCCCTTGTACGTGAGCCGATCATTTCACCATTTGACTTCAGCGTTTCTATTCTCCTTATATCTATACGAACAGAAGAATAGAATTTCAACGCACGGCCACCGGGAGTCACTTCAGGATTTCCAAACATAACTCCTACCTTTTCACGAAGTTGATTTATAAATATTGCAACACAGTTTGACTTGGAAATGGCACCTGCCAATTTTCTCAAAGCTTGGGACATTAATCTTGCTTGAAGTCCAACATGAGAGTCTCCCATTTCTCCCTCAATTTCGGCACGAGGAACCAGTGCAGCAACCGAGTCAACAACTATAACATCAATAGCTCCTGACCTAACCAGAGACTCTGTTATTTCAAGTGCTTGCTCACCCGTATCCGGTTGTGAAACTAAAAGTGAATCTATATCCACTCCCAAATTAGCTGCATAAACAGGGTCCAATGCATGTTCTACATCTATAAAAGCAGCATTTCCACCATTTTTTTGCCCCTGAGCAATACAAGAAAGCGCTAAAGTAGTTTTACCAGAAGACTCAGGACCATAAATTTCTATAATCCTTCCACGAGGCAAACCTCCTATTCCAAGAGCTATATCAAGTGAAAGAGAACCTGTTGAAATTGCATCTACATGCATCATCTCATTTTTTCCCAGCTTCATTACTGCTCCCTTCCCAAATTGTTTTTCTATTTGTCCGAGAGCTGTTTCTAAAGCTTTATCTTTATCAAATGCCATAACTTCCTCCTGATTTATTTAAAATTCAAGTAATTCCAATCTTTTTTTAGCTTCCAATGTATTTTCATAACTTCCAAAAGAAGATATTCTAAAAAATCCCTCACCATTAGGTCCAAAACCAGAACCGGGAGTTCCTATTATTCCGACATTCTTTAACAAGTAATCGAAAAACTCCCACGATGTCATTTTAAGAGGGCATTTAAGCCAAATGTATGGCGAATTATTCCCACCTATATTCCATATACCTATATTATCTAAAGTTTCGGAAATTAACTTTGCGTTTCTTTTGTAATAAGATAAACACTCGGCTATTTCTTTTTGAGATTTACTAGAAAATACTTCCAAAGCCGCTCTTTGTGTGACATATGAAACGCCATTGAACTTTGCTGACTGACGTCTTGACCAAATATCTCCGACTTTTATATTCCCGATTTTTAAATCAGAAGGTATGATGGTATATGCACATCTTATTCCTGTAAAACCCGCATTTTTTGAAAATGAACAAATTTCAATTGAACACTCCCTTGAACCTTCTATTTCAAAAATACTGTGAGGAAGATCTTTTTCTTCGATAAACGCTTCATAAGCAGCATCAAATATTATTATTGCCTGAATTCTTATTGCATAGTCAACCCACTTTTTCAATTGTTCTCTACTATACACAGCACCTGTAGGGTTGTTTGGAGAACAAAGATAAATTAAACTTGGATTTAAAGTTTCATCGGGCATAGGCAGAAAATTATTACTTTCATTCGCACTCAAATAACGCACTTTTCTACCAAACATTATATTTGAATCAACGTAAACCGGATAAGAAGGGTCACAAACTAAAGCATATCCATCCGGAGAAAATATTTCTTGAATACAAGACGCATCGGTTTTAGCTCCGTCTGATACATATACTTCCTCAGGATTTATACTTACGTTGTACTTATAATAGTTCTTGGCTATGGCTTCACGTAAAAACATATATCCACTTTGAGGTCCGTAACCATGAAATGTACTTTTATCAGCCATTTCATCTACGGCGCTATGCATTGCCCTTATGACACTCGGGCATAAGGGCAGGGTTACATCACCTATTCCAAGTTTTATAATGTCTGCCTTAGGATTTTCTTTCTGGTATTCTTCCAGTTTTCGTTCTATATCAACGAAAAGATAATTTTTTTCTAAATTTTTAAAATTATCATTTATTCTTATCATAAATAAAATCCTCTTATCAATTATTTAATAACTCGACGATTCAACAAACTCTCTAAACAAAGGATGTGCATAATTGGGTCTGCTCTTAAATTCCGGATGATACTGGACCCCCACAAAAAACTTATGATTTTTAAGTTCTATCGCTTCAACAAGAACACCGTTTGGAGAGAGCCCTGTAATTTTCATTCCATTATCTTCAAATAACTTTCTATACTCATTATTAAACTCATACCTATGTCTATGGCGTTCCGAAATTTCCAATTTACCATAGCTTTTATGCATCAATGAATTTTCTTTTATTTGACAAGGATATGCGCCAAGTCGCATCGTTCCGCCTTTTTGAGTTTGATTTTTTTGTTCTTTCATTAAATGAATTACTTGATTTTTGCTTTCAGAATCAAATTCTTCGGAATTTGCGTCGCTAAGTTTAAGTACATTTCTTGCAAATTCAATCACAGCCGCTTGCATACCAAGACATATTCCTAAGTAAGGTACATTATTTTCACGAGCATATTTTACAGCTACAAGTTTACCTTCAATTCCTCTTCCTCCAAAGCCTCCGGGAACTAATATTCCACTACAATCTTTCAAAAGTTCTTCCACTGTATACTCAGTTACAATCTCAGAATCAACCCATTTTATTTCTACTTCAGTGCCCGTTTCAAATCCGGCGTGATTTAAAGCTTCCGCAACCGACAAATATGCATCATGAAGTTTAACATATTTTCCTACCAAAGCTATCTTGGATTTTCTCGAACGATTATCAATCCTATAAAGCATTTTATTCCACTCTGTCAAATTGCAAGGAGGACAGTCGATATGAAGCTCACGACATACTATATCGGAAAAATTGCTTTCTTCAAGCATAGACGGAGCATGATAAAGCGATGAAACCGTTACATTTTCAATCACACAATCTTGTTTAACATTGCAAAACAAAGAAATCTTATCTCTTATATCTTTTC
>CAMEMA010000142.1 GCA_945926705.1 uncultured Clostridia bacterium | reverse complement strand
CATTTTATTCGCAATATAACCGCAACTATGACAAGTTTTGCTTGAAGGGTAAAACCTATTTATCTCATGAATGTAAGTGTCATCCCAATCACCTTTATAATGTAATTGTCTTGTTAATTCACCCCAAGAACAATCATTTATACTTTTAGATAAGTTTGACCTTGACAATCCTTTGATATTAAGGTTTTCTAAATACACAACATCATTTCGCATTACTAATTCATGTGATATTTTATGTAACACATCCGACCTGCAATTAGCAATTTTTTCGTGTATTAAAGCAACTTTTAGTCTTTGTTTTTCAAACCTCTTGCTGCCTTTTGTTTTACATGATAGATGTTGTTGTGCTTGTTTTAACTTTTTAGCATACTTTTGTGTGAATTTATGATTTTTATATTTATAACCGTTTGAAGTTATTACTAAATCTTTTATTCCTAAATCTATACCTATCTCTTGATTTGTCGGATTTTTAGAATTATATTCTTGCTTTACGGTTATAGATACAAAATACTTATTTGTTGGTGTTTTACTAATAGTTGCAAATAGTATTTTCCCCTGTAACTGTCTATGTTCTACTACTTTCATTCCTTTTTTAAACTTCGGAATATATAATTTACCATTTTCAAGTTTTACATTTTGTGGAACCGTAAAACTATTTTTAGATTTTTTCTTTTTAAAAACAGGAAATTTTGCTCTACCTTGAAAAAAGTTTGTATATGCACTTTCTAAATGCCTTAAACTGCATTGTAATACTTGTGAATTTACCTCTTTTAACCAAGAATAGTTATCATCCTTTTTAAGTAAGGTTAATGCTTTTGCTTGTCCGTAGTAATTATCCGATTTTCCCATTTCTTGATATCGTTTTTTTCTCTCAAAAAGAAATCTATTATATACAAATCTTACACATCCAAAATATTTATCAAACATTTCTATTTGATTTTTATTAGGATATAACCTATATTTGTATGTTTTTATAATCTCTTTTTGCATGATTTAATTTTACTACAACTTTTATGTAAAGTCAAATGTTTTTGTAAAAATTCATCTCTCAGCTAAAGCAAAGAGTTTTCTTTTTACAATTTATAAAAAGAGAATATCATTTTTTACGTTTCGGGAGTTTCCGGTTCAGATTCAACAGGTTCTTCAATTTCCATGGGTTCTTCCGGTTCTTCCGGTTCGGAATTGTCATAATCATCAGGCATTTCATAATCAGGTTCATCTATATCAGAACCACCAAACCGTTTTTCAATAGGTACTGTTTCAACATTGCCGGAAACATCAGATGACTTTTTCAAAATAGATTCTATATTGTTCTTATTATACAGCATGTTGTCTAAATTAACGTATCTGTCACCTAACAGTAAGTTAAATGTTTTAATAAGAACATCCGTATTAACCCCGATATTAAGATTTTCAGAATCTACACAAGTATTTACAAAGTTTATAAAGTCTTGCATTACACTCACAAGAGAAATCATACTTTCAGCTTCATCAAATATATCAGCATTAACAAGGTTCTTAAATCTGACTTCTATATTATTTTCATTTATGTAAATACCTTTATACAATAAATTCTTATAATAAAGATTTCTAAGACCTGCTGCGCAACTTCTCTGAATGTCTACGAGTCTTTTACTATATTTACTCTTACTCTTTAATATTTCTGCTCTTGTCATATTTTCGCTTGTTCCGGGCAGACCTACTATCTGTAAAATTCTGTCATCCGTTTTATCTTTAGACTGTTGAATTGCAGAAGTATCGGAATCATAGTCGAATTTATTTAAAGCAGCTTTTCCGTCTTGGAAAGTAGGAAGAATTTTAATACGTCCTACATTATTAAAAATCATTCTCTTATCAAGATTTCCGTCCTGCGCTAACATAGCAAGGTTCGTATTGTCTATAAAATACTTTTCGTACTTTCGTGCACAAGCTATGGCGTCCGCGGGAGTAGACACTCCGGGCATTGTAACGGCTAATATTAAAGGAAGTAATGCAGACCTTAAGTCTTTACTCATTATGGCTGTGTCTAAAACATCGCTCTTTTTTAGAAGTTTAATAACGGGATAAAGTAAAGAACGTCCTACCCGTATAATATCAGGGAGTGCCAATACCGAATTTGTTCGATTAACTTTCAATCTTATTTTACGAGCATCCAAAATAAAGTGAGTCAATAAGTCTTTATGTATTCTCATTATATCGGAAGTTGCGGCATTATAACTTGTATCAGAAAAAACATTATCATTTACAAAGCCTATATGTTCCACAAGCTTATAATTTTTATAGATACTTATTACATTCTTTGTTTCTACCGAATCATTTATCTCTACAATCCCATATCCTTTTCGGGGAATAGTATGTAAATAATATTCTCCATAGGTCAAGAAATCATCTATTATGTCTAAAAACAACTGATAAATATCAAACTTTTCCGTAAACTTATCACATGCTTTTTGAGCTTCTTCAACGTCATAATGATTTCCCTTAACCAAAACTTCAAAAGGTTTCTCCGTATCAGTCGAGTTAAAAGCATCATCTATAACGCTCTCACGAATATAAGAAGCCATATCTAAATCTTTTACCTGGTCTATAAGTTCATACAAACCGTTTCTTGTTTCTACCGTTTGTATAAATATTTTACTTATCGCTTGCGTCAATTCTGATGTATCTTCTATATTATCAGAATCATAAATACCGTTATAACGATTATTTAAAAGCACATTAATAGGAGTTGTATTTACTTTAACGTTTGTATTCATATAAGGTACAAACATTTTCACTAAACTTTGTATTGAAATAGCCATAATTACCTCTATAATTAAAAATTAAACCTTATATTACATTAATGTTTGAAGTCCTTGATTATTCGTATAAAACTCATCACTGTAAGAAGAATAATCGGTAACGAAGTCATCTGCAAACATATTCATATTCATGGTTTCCAAACTGTTATATGCTTGAATAAATGATCCTGCAACTCCATCCGCGAGATCCTTCCCTCCAAT
>CAMEMA010000141.1 GCA_945926705.1 uncultured Clostridia bacterium | reverse complement strand
TTGTAATATCCTCTTCTTGAATGGATCCTTTAAGTATTCAATGCTATCCTCCTTTATAAGCTTATATTTAATAAATGGATCATAGTCCACATCTTCCTTGCTAAATGTTGCGTTAAAAGGAATCATAACAAGCCGTCTTAATACTGCCCCTGTTTTATCTCTCATTCTTGGCATATCATTAGCACTAAACAACAACTTAACGTATGGATTGAACTCAAAAGGATCCTTTCCTTTTTGCTCTGCTTTCACTCTGTTTCCTGTTACAATTTTCTTAAACACTGAAACAGAATTACCCTGCATAAATTCATCCCCTATATCATCACCAATATTAGCAAGCTTTCCAAACAACATTGCTGTACTAAATCTATCTCCCAACTCACGCAAATCTAAAGCCGATATGTTGGTATCACCTAAAACAGCCTTTATTAAGTCTAAAAACGTACTCTTACCATTACTTTTATCACCGGTAAGAATAAAGGCTTTTCCTAACTCGTTACGCCTATAAAAACAATAACCGATACATTCTTCAAGTAATGCTCTAACCTCGTTATCATTACAAGCTAACTTATCGAGAGTGCTATCCGTCAACTCGTTATAAGCATCAACATTATAGTTATAGTTAATTCTGTTGGTTAATACTATATCTGGTGTGTATGCTATTAATTCATCCGTGCTAATATCATAAATTCCATTTTTGAAAGCGATATAATTAGCTTCACTTTGTTGTTTTTCATCACAAATCAAGTCCAGATATTTCATAACTTCCGTTCTTCTCTGTGCAGTAAGTGTAGGTATCTTCTCAATCATCTTCGCTTCAATAATCTTCTGTGCATAGTCGTAAATTCCGTTGTTATATATGTGAAGTTGACCGTTTATCTTAACAATGTGATATTCATTCTTTAAGAAGTTTGCAAACTTATCAAATAAAAACGTTTTATTTTCAAAAAATATTTCTGTTTTAAAAGAATCGTCACGCAATATTGTGTCAATTTCTTTATCATCCAGTGGGGTTACTAAAACATACTTGTTTATAAGCCTTATACACTGTTTACATTCATCTTTACTAAACCCGGCTGACTGTAATTGCAATATATAGTTGAATAATTGCTGATTTCTGCCATCTCCTGTGCCTAAATTGTTAAAATCCGGTGAAAACTTAACAACAGTCAACCAACGTGGTAAAACATCATATTCACCATCTTCACTATCCCATTCAATAAACCGTTCTTCACCGTTAAATTTAAGGATGGAATAACTATTCTTTTTACCAATCTTAACATCTGCTTCTAAACCAATAGCAAGCTTACTATGTGTTGAACAACTATTTACTTTATCATTCTTAAACAAAAAATGTCTTCCTCTTGTTGTTTCGTAAACCCTGCAATTAAGCTGTAAATCTTCAACTATATCCATCATTTTATCTGACTGTGCTTTATCGTCAATATCAATCAGGATAACATCATCTGCAAGAATACCTGCGTACTCATCTAAATCTTTAACTTCTGTGTAGGTTTTCAACTGACTTGACGGAACATCCTTAAAAGGAATCAAGCATTTCTTATTTTTGGTTGGCACATAACCCCTAAACAGTTCCATTTTTAGCACCTCATTCTTTTACATAAATTAGTAAATTAAAACCGTTAAAACATTCTTCAAACACTTTCAAAACTTTATCCCAATTTCCACTTGCAATACCACATCCATATTTATAAGGAATAGCAACGGTTTTATATCCGCAATCCATCATATATTTTCTAACCTTTAATAAACACTTCCTTAAAGCTTTATAATCAGTTTTAAAATCTTCTGTTTGACTAAAACAATTAGCAACTATAAGATCATCTGTATAAACCATACAAACTTCACCTAATTTCTTTTGTTTGTAATCTTCATAATTTTTATTTACGTTTGGATATTTCGTTGCGATACTTAAAGCAAGTCCACCTCCCATAACACCTTGTAAATTTACTTGGTGACAAATAATATCTGCATCCGCTTCTAATAAATCACCTTTAATAACTCTATACGCCATAACCTTGCACCCTCTCTTTCGCCATATTTATATAAAACTGCCTATCAAGTTTATCCGGAACACTCTTACCATTTACATCTTCGTTGTCTATAAAACAGTTAGCTGGAGTTGACGGAAACTTATCAGGCTTATCTTTGGTGTTGTGTAGCTTATACAGTCCTGCATCACCTGCTGACTTTGAAGCAAACACTCTTACACATCTTTCATTAAGGACTTTGTTACCATGAATTAAGCACTTGTATTTACCAGTTATTTTACATATCATCTGGAATTGCTTCAAATCATTACAGTTATTTATAGTATCTTCGATTGGTATGTTATTTGTAATATAATCAACAATAGCCTTATTTACAATAGGAAGGTTATTATCAAGTTCGTTTAACTCTTTAACATAACCGCCTTTACGCTCTAATTTACCATCAACATCACGGAAGATATAATTATTTACATCTTTCTGCCATATCTCCTCAATTAAATCAAAACCTAAACCCATACCTGTACGCTGTTCCCACTCAAAGCAAACATCATCAAGCTGGTTAAAAGCCTTGTCTGTATCAGGTATTTTAACAATCAATCCATCCGTATTTGACTGTATCAGTTCAAAACCTTGTATAGCCTCTAATTTATCTATAAGGTCTATAAGCAATAACTGACCATTTACACAAACTTCATTAGCACGCTTTGGGTCATAAGCACTACTGTATTTGTCTTTGAAAATACCATACGTTGCATTAAGTACGATTTTATAAGGTGCTTGTTCTTTCTTTTTTCCGGCTTTTTTAAGTGCTAATCTCGTATTGTAAATATCTTCATACTTCTTCGGATTACTGCAATTTCTTGTTAGTAATCCGTATCTAATCATCAATGATGGATAGTAACTATTAACATCAACATGAATTATCAAACCTTTACCATGATAGTTTTCTTTTGCTCCATGCACTCCACCGATACCAAAAGTGTGTTTAACTCCTGCAACATCGTA
>CAMEMA010000140.1 GCA_945926705.1 uncultured Clostridia bacterium | reverse complement strand
TCACTCATGGGATTACCCGGAATAGGCACGCTTGCTATATTAAATACCATTTTATCTTGAAAACATTTTGTAAAATAAAAACAGTCAACTTTTTTGCAAAGTCAACTGTTAAATAGATAATTACTATCAGAAAAAGAATACATATATTTCCGCTATTCTTTTACATCCTATTAACCTTTCCACATTCACATATCTTTTTCCAAGGCACTTTTAAAATCCCCAATTATCTTTTTATTGTAGATTTCTCTTGCGCTAGCTTCGACCTTCTTCCACTCATCTTGAGCTTTTTGAAACGCTTCCTCACGTTTTTTCAAGTCCTTCTCTTCCCTAAATTGATATGAGAATTTTGTATACATGGATTTACTGGCTTCTTCATGTAACAAATGCGTATAAACTTCTCCTCCGGTCTTTTTTAATTTATCACATTTTGAATCTATTATTGATACAATTTTATCTCGAACTTTATCTATTTCTTTATACCAATATTCATGAGATTTGTCTAATTTTTCAGAACGGTCCTCCAGAATCTCGCCATCGCCACATATGCGTAGTCTACGGTTTTTTAAAATATCGAAAAATTGATCGTTAGTTTTAGGCATTATAAAACAACTCCTTTTTTTATATAATTTATTCTTTAAAGAACATATTCATTATATATATATATATATATATTGTCAAGTGATTTTTAGCAAAATATATTATTTTTTATAAATTTAAATTTTAAAAAATAAACAGCCGGTAATTAACCAACTGTTTAAGCTAAGAATAATAATCATAATTCTAATATAACTTTGACCCTGCCGGAATTTTATTATCAATCATCAACAAATGAAGATTTTCTTTGCCATCGTCCTTATTAGTGGCAGAAATAAGCATTCCACAAGACTCTATTCCCATCATGGCTCTAGGCGGTAGATTGACAATCGCAACTAAAGTCTTTCCAAGCAACTCTTCCGGTTCATAATACGCATGAATACCGCTCAAAATAATGCGTTCTTCACCTGTACCGTCGTCCAAAGTAAACTTTAAAAGTTTCTTAGACTTTTTTACGGCTTCGCAATTTTTAACTTTAACAACACGAAAGTCACATTTACTGAAGGTAGCAAAAGCTACAAATTCTCTGAAAAGCGGCTCTATTTCCACCTTTGAAAAATCAACAATTTCTTCAACAGAAGTACCTTTATCCGAAGATTCCGAAAAGACTGTTTTATAACTCTCATTTCCCTTAAATGGCTTCATTGTCGGGAAAATTATAACATCACGAATAGAAGCGCTATTAGTTAAAAGCATAGCAAGACGATCAATTCCCATACCAAGTCCACCTGTGGGCGGCATTCCGTATTCAAGAGCAGTTATAAAATCTTCATCTATCATATTTGCTTCATCATCACCGGCATCACGGAGCTTCATTTGATGTTCAAAGCGTTTCCTTTGGTCAATTGGGTCATTTAATTCGGAATAAGCGTTTGCAATTTCCCTTTTCGCTATAAAAAGTTCAAAACGTTCTACTAAATGCGGTTGATTTTTCTTACGCTTTGTAAGAGGCGAAACTTCTACGGGATAATCGCAAACAAATGTAGGCTGTACTAAGTTTTCTTCAACTTTTTCTTCAAAAACCTTATTTAGAATATCTCCCCAAACATCAGTGTCTTTGATTTCTATTCCCAAATTTCTCGCACATTCCAAAGCTTTTTGATTATCTCCTACAAACTCAGAAAAATCTATCCCTGTATACTTCTTAACAGCATCAATCATGGTTATACGTTCAAACGGTTTTGAAAAATCTATATTTTCACCCTGATATTCAACCACAGTGTTGTCACAGCATGCTACGGCTGCATTTCTTATTATATTTTCAGCTATTTCCATCATTTTTTTATAATCGGCATAAGCCTCATAAAGTTCAATAGTCGTAAATTCGGGATTATGACGAGTTGACATACCTTCATTTCTAAAAAGGCGTCCCAATTCGTAAACTCTGTCCATACCTCCAACTATAAGCCTTTTTAAATAAAGTTCCGGAGCAATTCTCAAGAAAAGGTCTATATCCAGAGTGTTATGGTGAGTAATAAACGGCTTTGCGGCAGCGCCTCCCGGAATTACGTTTAAAATAGGAGTTTCAACCTCTACATAACCATTTTTATCAAGATACTTTCTGATTTCCTTTATTATTTTACTTCTTTTCACAAATGTATTTTTTATTTCGGGAGACGAAATTAAGTCCAAATATCTTTGACGATATCTGGTGTCTGTATCTCTTAAACCGTGAAATTTTTCGGGAAGGGGCAAAAACGATTTAGAAAGAAGTTTTATTTCTCTTGTATGCACGGAAACTTCCCCACGACGCGTTTTAAATACAAACCCTTTAAGACCTACAATATCTCCTATATCCCAAGAAGAAGACATTTGTTTGTAAGTTTTTTCATCTATATCGTCAACTTTTACGTAAATTTGAATTCTACCGCTTGAATCCAAAATATCCATAAAAGAAGCCTTACCCATCTTTCTCCAACTTACTATTCTTCCGGCAATAGAAACATCTTTACCTTCAAAATCCTCAAAATTTTCCTTTATTTCATTGGCAAAATTTTTTTGGTCAAATTCAGTTTCATCAAACGGATTGCTGTTTTCGGATTGAAGAGTTTCAAATTTTTCCCTCCTTATCTTCATCATTTCGTTTATGTCACATTCTTCGTTTACGGAAGAATCTTTTATCTCTTTTTTATTTTCCATATTTTTAATTTCCTTTATTTATAAATTTCAAGCACTTCGTACTCGCAAAGTCCTCCAGGAGTTTCAACGTTTATCCTATGACCCTCTCTGTGTCCCAACAAAGCTGCGCCAACCGGAGATTCATCCGATATTCTTCCGTCACGTGGACTTGCCTCGCTAGAACCAACTATCTGATAATCAACTACCTCGTTGAAAGTAATATCTTTAACTTTAACTTTTGACCCAACGTGAACAATGTCCGTACTGAGTTCATGCTCATCAATAACTTTAACATTTTTGAGCATTGCCTCAAT
>CAMEMA010000139.1 GCA_945926705.1 uncultured Clostridia bacterium | reverse complement strand
AGAAGACAATTTATTAACTACTTTAGCTTCGGTAGCAATAGAAGCATGGTCTGTACCAGGCACCCAACATACATTAAATCCATTCATTCTTGCACGACGCACCAAAATATCTTGAATAGTATTATTCAACATATGACCCATATGTAACACACCGGTTACATTAGGAGGGGGAATTACAACTGTATAAGGTTTTTTACCATTAGGTTTACTGGAAAAATATTTATGATCAAGCCAATATTGATACCATTTATTTTCAATTTCTTGTGGTTCGTATTTACTTACTAATTCCATTGTTATATAAAAAATTTAATGTACAGCAACTATACTATCTACTATAAACTCACTATATCCTCGCCAAGGTAGGGGAGCGAAATACTCTTTATAATGTAACTCAACCTCTTTGCCGGAGCATCTCATTAATGAATCTGCCAGATCTGAATTTTCTATTGAAAAACGAAATTCATAATTTTGGATAGTAGAGTTACCTGACTTTGAACTTTTAAATCCGGATTGTATTACTTTTCCTTCATAAGTTTTAAAAATGTATCCCTTCTTTTCCACATAATTTATCTGACCGGCTTTAACACCTTCTCCAAATACAAAATAAAAACGGAAATAAAAGAATACTAAAAAACCAACTAAAAGTATACTCAACACGATTAATAAAATCTTTTTCTTATTCATTTTCAATCAGTTATTTCTAGTATTTTAGAATTATTATTTACGCTTGTTACAAAATACAAAGTTAGTATTTTTCTTTTATTATCATTGTAAATTTACTCAATAATTTCCAACAAATTATTCTAGCTGTTCTTTATTCTTATACATATAAATTATCGTAAACCTCTATAAATAACTTGATACATTCAAATGTCACCCAAAATAATCATAATTTACATTATGATAAATAAAACTTATATAAACTTGATTTACCATACACAACCACCAATCAATACTATTCAAGAAAAAAAAAAACTGCACCTTTTGGGTGCAGTTTTTTATTATCATCAAAAAAATATTTAAAATTAATTAGAAAGCTGATTATACAACTCTTGATACTGATTTAAATGGAACTGAGAATATAATCTGTAATAAAGACTTTTTAAAGTCTTCAAAGACTCATAATCATCAGGATTCAATTCAATTGCTTTTTGGAAATAAGGGATAGATTGTTGATAAAGATCTACAAACTCTTTTTCTTTTAAAGCCAACTCTTTTCCTGTTAAGTCAAAGCTCTCTTGCTCTAACATAAATGCCTTGTTATAAATTAATCTACCTTTGTTATTCCAAAATTCAGATTTATTAGAATCCAATTCCAAAGCTTTATCAATATATTTCATTGCCCCATCAAAATCTTTTTCTTCTTCCAATATGGTACCGTATACATTATATAATTGTGCATCTGTTGGATTATCTTTAATAGCTAAATCCAGATACTCTATAGCTTTTTGCGGTTGGCCAATTTTTATATAATGATTGATAATACCACCGATATAATAAAATTCATGAGGCAATTTTTTATTTCCTTCCAACAATGTATTAAAATAATTAACAGTATCTTTTAAATCGTTTTTGTAAATTTCACATATTGATTGATATACGCGATTTTCTTGATATCCTTTATCTTTCAATTCTGTAAAAACACGAACAGCATCAGCAAATTGATTTCCTCCCCATGCACTCTGAGCAGTCAAAAATTTCTTTTCATAATATAATGTGTCTTTCAAAGGAAGATCTTTAACTGTAGACATAAATGGAATATCCAATATTTGCGTATGTTTTTCAAATGCTTTCATAGCATCTAACCATTCATGTTTATTATATTTCTCTGCTCCGTAGTAATAAAAAATATCTTCTCTATAGAACTTTAAAAAGGATAATTGAATCTTTTTAGAAAATTTCGGTTTTACTTTTCCTTTTTCATTAGGCAGTTGATCTAATTCATAAGCTTTTAAGTAGTAGTCATATGCCTTTAAAGCATCTTCACCTGCAAGAACCATATCTCCACCTAAACCTTGTTTTATTTTGGTAAATTCGGCATCTGATGAAGTTTCATAAACATAACCGGCTACAAACCAAGTATTTGCACTACCCTTTGTCTCTTCATTAACCAAAGCTTCTTCTATCAATTGCTTTGCTGTATTAAAATCAGGATTTTCTAATGAAGATGCTTTGCTTTTTGCTGCATTCACATTACTTTTTTGTGAATATCCTGCGACTACTATAAAAAATAATGACGCTAAAATTAAAAATGATCTTTTCATATACATAATATTTAATTTTTCAATTTCTATTATTTTTGACTTTATTAATGTGCTTGAGTTTAATTGTTTATTATGATTCCGTTTTTTCAGTATCGATACCGGTTTCATTTGATTCATTGATATTATCTATCACATCTTCTTCCTCCGCAATCACTTTACATACAGAAGCTATTTGATCGCCATCTTTTAATGTAATCAAGTTAACTCCTTGTGTAGCACGACCAATTACTTTTATATCTTTTGCATGAATACGAATTGTGACACCTGATTTCTTTATTATCATAATATCATTATCGTCGTTAACACTCTTTATTGCAACCAATTTACCGGTTTTTTCAGTAATATTGATAGTTTTTACTCCCTTACCACCTCTATTTGTAATACGGTAATCTTCGAGTAAAGAGCGTTTTCCATTACCTAATTCACTAATAACCAGTACGCTATCAGTACTATCTTTAGGTACTGCAATCATACCGACTACTTCATCCAATTCATCCTCCAGGGTCATGCCTTTTACACCGGTTGCATTTCTACCCATTACACGAACAGTCTGCTCATTAAAGCGAATTGCTTTACCGTTTTTAGAAGCTAAGATTATTTCATCATCACCGTTGGTCAATCGTACTTGTATTACTTGATCATCCTCTCTAATAGTAATTGCATTTACACCATTTTGTCGAGGGCGGGAATATGCTTCAAGTGCGGTTTTCTTAACTATACCTTGTTTTGTACAGAAAAGTAAATTATGAGATGTATTAAACTCTTC
>CAMEMA010000138.1 GCA_945926705.1 uncultured Clostridia bacterium | reverse complement strand
GAATTTGGAGTTAAATATAATGTCAACGTGTTATAAACAATTTTCATTGCTTTATCAAATCCGATTCCATTAACAGAATATTCGTGATTATTATCATTTTCTCCATTACCTCCATTTACTAATAAGTAAAACCAATAATTCATAACACCTGAATTTACATGAACTATTATTGCTTGATTATTTTGAGTATTAACGGAATCCGCCCAATGATTACCCATATAAGTATCAGGTTGTTGAAATAAATTTGGATTAAAAAAACTCCTATCAATTTGATTTTTGTCTTCACCCATTTGCCATATTTGATCATGCGTCCTCCCACCAACATAATTTTCTACACAAGCAGCCCAAATATCGCTAAAACTCTCATTAATTGCACCAGATTCATCCTTATAAACTAAATCTGCTGTAGAACAAGTTATACCATGGCCAATCTCATGAGCAACAACATCTAATACGCCAAAATGGTTTCTATGAAAAGCTTCGCTACCACTTCCAATTTTTAATACTCCATGACTCCATTGAGCATTACTTCCTTGAAAATCAGCTCCAAAATTTGAGTATATCATTAGCAATGACCCATTATTATCATATCCATTTCTTCCAAATGTATTATTAAAGAATTCATAAGTTTTATCTGCAGACCAATGACATACTAAGCCGGAATTTTCACTATGAATATCATACTCAGGGAATTCATCAATAGTCCAATTGTTATCATTGTCTTGGTAAAGAGTGGCATTTGAAAATATGCTTTGAGCATGTAAATTGTAAGTTTTAATATTATGAATTTGGTCATATAAAATATATCCATTATTCTCATCAGATGAAGTATTTATTTGTTTTGTTCCATGAACATCGAGTTCTGCAGTACCAATAGTAGGAGTATAATCAAAAATTTGATTGTTCTTGGCTAATATTTTTCCGTCAATAGCAGAAATAATTACTTCGTATGAAAAACAAGGTTCTATAGCAGATAATATCATTCTATATGATAATTCCGGTTCTCCAATTAATGGTTTATAAATCACTAAAATCGGGGTTGGATATGACGAATAATTAGAATCATTTTTTAATTCTTTTTGTATATTCTCATATTCTTCACTTTCCCAAGAATAAACTTCTGCTTGTAAATTAATTTTTGCATATTCAATTGCTTCTAACGCCGTAATAGAAGGAACAACTGACAAATCTTCAGAGAATAGAGATTGTCCTGTTATTGTATTTAATGTATCAGAAGAACTATGCACTGTGTATTGAGAATTATATACAGGAATTCCTTTGTACATAACATTATAGCGATAATGTGGATTGTTATTTAAATCATATAAAATTCGCTCATTCCCGATAGAAAAATCAGAATTTTGTGATTGAAGATAACGATTCAATAAATAAGTAGAATTACTTTGAGAATTTGATTTTTGAGATGTGTTTTTCAATGTTTTATCCATATTGAACAAAGAATCATTAACCACATCAATACAGATAAATTGACTAGAAATAGTTTGTGTTACCGCTAAAAATACGGTCATCAATAAAAAATTAAATTTTTTCATTTTTTAAATTTAATTTAGTTAGACAATAGTTTAAATTATTATAGTATGAATTGGTAATTATGAAAATACGTTTTATTCAGTTGCAAAGATACACATATTTTTTAAATAAAAAAATATGTGTATCTTATTTTCATTTATCAACTGCATAATTAATGGCACAAAAATAAAAAGACCTTATATAAAGGAGATTACGGTATTCTTTTTATAGTATTTTTTTTATTGCTTATTCAAAGTATATCTTGTAGGACGAAAAAATTGTCTGATTTACTGAAAATATTTATATCCTATTATTGTATTTAATGCATCAGAAGACTGCCGAAAACGTCAAAGATATCACCGACTGCAAGAAACTTGTCGGCTATCGCAACGTCTATCGCATTCAAATAGGCGATTATAAGGCATTCTTTACACTCCAAATCGAGATTGTAAAGATACAGTCATTTTCAGATACCTCGTAAGAAGAGGTGAGGCTTATAACAAGAATATAGATAAATCTTTAAAGCGCTCTGAAAAAATCTTTTTTCGGAATTTAATAATATAACAAATATTGCCGCCCGGTAATTCCGATGGCAACGAGCTAATATACTTAACAAAGCAACAAACCGGACAGCACGTGAATCGTACCACCCGGTTTGTTGTTAAAATAATTATTGTATTATTTATCTATTGGTTTAGTTACTTTAAGAATTACCAGATTTTTCCTCTATTAAATATTACATATAATCATTATCTATTAGAGTTATCTATATAAAAATTTACTTCTTCCTTATCTATATCATTTTCATACACGAACTCTCTAACATCATGAACATCATTATCTTCTATCCTAATGATATTTTTATTAATAAGAATAGGGCATTGAGAAGAAATTGTATCGTATAACTCGGAAGCACTTAATTCAAAATCTATGTTACTATATGGAATACCATTAATTCTAGGGTGAAAATTCATAATATAAAGTGGTGAACCGTTTTGAATCTGAACATCATACCGAAAGATTTCTTCTTTTAAATCATTAACATTACCAACATAAATTGTCGTTCTTTCTTCCGGCAATGTTATTTTATCATCAACAGCAAAATTCATAGTAACCAATTGTTTATCAAAAGTATCTCCTTTATAACAATTTACTATTATGTCAGTTTCCTCTTCTGAAATAAAATAAATATCTGGGATAAGCGGTTGTGGAGTACAGGAAACCAATAATAGTGCACACAATAAAAAATAAAAATAATTTCGTTTCATATTATTAAAAATTTAAATGTAAATTAAAATACATATATCACCTTGATTTAAAATACTATACAATCAATATAACAGTCTGACATAGCGGTAATACATAAAATATCTATGTCAGACTCTAATGCTAAAAGCATACGAACAAAATAATTTATACAAAAAATTTTTCATGTAGCAAAGGTAAAAAAAAATTATAAATAAAAAAATAATTTATAATAATTTTCATATCAAGTGACTAATATTGCTTATTTCTATGATATAGG
>CAMEMA010000137.1 GCA_945926705.1 uncultured Clostridia bacterium | reverse complement strand
AATTCATCAAGGGAGCAAGTAGGGAGTCCTGTTTAGCCTTCTGAGGATGATTCTCATACCATTCCCTTATTGAATATAGAAGGATTATGTACCTGTCCCCTGGCCCGCTTTGTTCTTTTAGGAATACGTTATAAACAAGTAATTTATGGAAGGGCAAACATTCCATCTATATTTACTTCCATATTTTCAGGCACTACAAATGAATTAACAAGATTATCATTTTCATAAATACTTAAATAACAATTTCCGTCTGCCACAGAGATAAATCGTTGTGCAGTATAGATATTATTATTTTTCACACAAATACCTTTGAATTGATAAGAATCCAATCGACAAACTTCTTGAAAATTTTTATAAAGTATTACTTTATTTTCTCTGACACCACCGCCACTCGGAAATTGCAACACGGCAAAATAGATATCATTATTTACTTGAGTAGCGCCACCACACCAACTTCTATAATAAACTTTGTCATATCTCATCATCGCAGTATCACAGTATGTATGCAATAACTCTCCATTTTTAAAAGAAGCCGCAATACTCGGATATGTATAATCTGTAGGTTCATAATAATAACCATCTATATCTTTAAACATAATAACATCATCATTTTTATCAATAAAAAATCCGGCAGCACTTTTAAGTGAATTTTTAGCTGGGTCGAAATTGGCTATCAATTTATTGTTTTTCCAAACGCAAGCGGTATTACCATTAACAGTACAAAGAAAACCAAGACAATAAACGTCACCATTTTTTATATAGAACTTCTGCGGTTGAGCAAAAAGCGTCATAGCTAATAAAGTCGGAGCTTCTAATTCAACATCATAAAAGTTGCCATTCTCCCAATAATTCGGCTTATATTCATATATATTTGTATTTGGCTGGAATTTTCCATACACTCTAACCTTACCATTATGTACGAGCAAAATACCACCATTACGCCATTGAAATTTATCAATTATTTTGCCGTTTTTTCTAATTACACTGCAGGTATCCGTACCGTGTATTTCACCACACAACAAATAGACATCTTTACCATCTACAAAATGGTCAAAAATTCTTTTAACTTCATAATCTTCATGTTTCTCAAAATAATATCTATCACCTTTTATAAAGCCATAAAAATTACCATTTACATTATCGCCCCCATAATAAAACACCCCTGTACCGGTATTTAATTCTCCATAACGATTACCATCGCAAGAAACGAACAATGTAGTAACAAAAAATATAAACAGAAATAAAGTCGCAATCTTTTTCATAATAACTTCAAAATTAATATATTAATAATTTAAATGAATTTACAATATTTTTGTCTTTGAGTAAATTAAGAATATAATAACCCCTAGATAAATACACATTATATGAATCACTAAAAATATTATTATAAATACACTTACCGGATAAATCAAAAATCAAAACTTTGTCATAGTCAATATCTTTCGAAATATATAATTTTTTCCCTTCTACATCATAATTATATAATATATCAGAAATATTGTCTTTATATTTAGGAACTAAATCATAATCCGGATTAAATTCACAAGCACCAATATCAAGATAATAATCATATACTCTACTATTTGAGTAACAATCATAATTATAAAAATGAGATAAAGACAATGGAATACTACGAATAAGAGAATCATATATCACTTTATTTGCAGTATTATAACATGGACTATTTTTATTAATCATATAATTAAAATTATGAGGGTCCATAAAAATAGGATCTTTATCAATATTAAAACCGGCATCACTTTCCGGAGAAAATCCCCAATTTAGACTACCTCTTGAATTTTGCACATCGCTAAAATTAAATTGCAATATATTTGGTTGAGATAGTATATCATACAGATAAACTTTACCACATGTATTAAAATAAAAAATTGAATTCGTCACACTAATATATGAATTATTTTCCAAATATAACCCAATATAATTAATAGAATTTGTATTATGATGTCTATTAAAAACGATAGTAGAATTCATAAAATGTATATTTGAAGAACTAAAACAAATAATATTATCCGGATAATTAACATTACTTTCTTGATGTATCACATTATTTGAAATAATAGAGTTATAAACCAACAATTTATTAAGATACCTATCCACAATATCAATATTACAATTCTCAAACCATAGAATAGGGCATCCAACATTATTTGTAATATTTAAATTAGATAAAAGAGGACTATTATGTACTATTCTAACTGCAGCCCCTTCTCCGTAGCCATTTTTCAAAGTAAATCCATCTATCACAATATCTTTACTATGTTGATTATGAATTGAATCTTGATTTTCTATCCACAGACAAGAATATTGATTATCTCCATTTATTATAGATTCATTAATAGTCCAATTGGTTCTGTCAGACAAAGTAGTTTCTTTCCCGGAAAATCCTCCATAAATTTTAATTTTTCCTTTATATGATGTCCTACAAACTTTTCTTACACTATCAGAATCACATGGATTCCAAATAACAATTGGAGAATACGAACCTCTGGCAACAAAAATAGTATCATTTACACCCGGTTTAAGTCTTCCTTGACTACTCCATAATGAATTTTGATTAACAGTTGGATCTTGCAATAAAGCAGGAAAATCTTCTGCTGCGTTATTCCAAGAAGAACCATCTTTTATACCACTTCCACCTTCTTTTACATACCAAATTTTTGAATTACAGATATGAAAAAAGAATAAAGAAACAATAATTAAACTAATCTTCTTCATAAAAACGTCAATATTTAGATTAAACAATGAAAAAATTTATCTAATAACACACAACAACCAAAGGTACAGATATTAATAACTTATTGATTATTAGTAATTTTCCAAATAATCATAAAATAAACTATTATCAATCTCTACAGAACAAATATACAAAACATTTCTAATAAAAAAAATAATTTACAAGAAAAACAATCCTAATAATAAAAAAAACTTATAAAGAAGTCAATATATGAAAAAAAACGATAATAATTAACACCCAAACAAACAAAAAGCCCGCACGGCGGTGTGAAGTGACCCCAAAAAGTTGGACAGGTTATTAACTATCCGATATGAGAAAGAG
>CAMEMA010000136.1 GCA_945926705.1 uncultured Clostridia bacterium | reverse complement strand
ATAAGAAATTTTAGTATAATAGCTCATATTGACCATGGAAAATCAACACTTGCCGACAGAATTTTGGAGCTTACCGATTCTGTTTCTTCTCGAGAAATGGAAAATCAGTTACTCGATAATATGGATTTGGAAAAAGAACGTGGAATAACAATAAAGTCTCATGCTGTGAGTCTGTATTATAATGCAGATGATGGAAAAGAATATCTTTTTAATTTGATAGATACACCGGGTCACGTTGACTTTAATTATGAAGTATCAAGGTCTTTAGCTGCTTGCGAGGGAGCGGTTTTGGTGGTAGATGCTTCTCAAGGTATAGAGGCACAGACCTTAGCTAATACTTATCTCGCTTTAGACGCAGATCTTGAAATTATACCGGTAATAAATAAAATTGACTTACCCAGTGCCGAACCGGAACGAGTATGTCGTGAAATAGAAGATATTATCGGAATACCGACCGAAGATGCTCCGAGGGTATCGGCGAAAACAGGTCTTAATATTAAAGACGTTTTAGAAAGCATAGTAAAAAATGTGCCTGCACCAAAAGGTGATGAAAATGCACCTTTAAAAGCTCTTATTTTTGATTCATATTATGATGCATATAAAGGGGTTGTTGTGTATGTACGTATTATGGATGGAGCTGTTAAAACTGGAGATGTCATAAAGTTTATGGCTAACGGGCAAAGCTTTACCGTTACAGAATGTGGTATGTCAAAAGCAACCAATTTAGAGCCTTCCGGTTCTCTAACTGCCGGCGAAGTTGGCTACATTGCGGCATCTATTAAGACGGTAAGTATGGCTAAAGTGGGTGATACAATAACCCTTAAAAACAATCCAGCCAAAGAGCCCTTACCGGGATATCGTGATGTAAGTCCAATGGTTTTTTGCGGAGTATATCCTCTCGATGGTTCTAAATATGGTGATTTAAAAGATGCTCTTGAAAAATTAAAACTCAGCGACGCTTCTCTTTCTTATGAACCTGAAACGTCTACAGCGCTCGGATTTGGTTTTAGATGTGGATTTTTAGGTTTGCTTCATATGGAAATTATACAAGAGCGTTTGGAACGAGAATATAATCTCGATCTTATTACAACCGCTCCCAGTGTTGTTTATAAAATTGATTTAACGGATGGTACTACTGTGTTTGTGGACAATCCTACAAATTATCCTTCCCCTGCGAATATTAAATCGTCTCAAGAACCTATAACTGATGCGCATATTTATACGCCGTCAAATTATATAGGTGCAATTATGGAGCTTTGCCAGGATAGACGAGGTATTTATGTGGGCATGAAATATATAGATACTGAAAGAGTAGACATTCATTATAAACTTCCGCTTAACGAAATTGTTTATGATTTTTTTGACGTTCTTAAATCTAAAACTAAAGGATATGCTTCTTTTGATTATGAGTTGTCAGGTTACAAAGAGTCTGACCTTGTTAAATTGGATATTATGTTAAACGGAGATGTTGTAGATGCCTTGTCATTTATAATTCATCGTGATAAGGCATATCAAAGGGCAAGGAAAATGGCTGAAAAATTAAAAGATAAAATTCCTCGTCAGCTTTTTGAAATCCCCATTCAAGCAGCAATAGGGGGAAAGATAATTGCACGTGAGACTGTTAAAGCAATGCGTAAAGATGTTTTGTCCAAATGCTATGGAGGAGACATAACTCGTAAAAAGAAATTGCTTGAAAAGCAAAAAGAAGGAAAGAAAAGAATGCGCCAACTTGGTAGCGTAGAAATTCCGCAAGATGCATTTATGTCTGTTTTGAAACTCGATGAAGATTAAATTTTGATGAAAGATGAGGTGCGTGTTGATGTATGGTAATAATTTAGGGATTTATATTCACGTACCTTTTTGTATTTCAAAATGTCCATACTGTGATTTTTATTCTGTTGTTCCGGAAAATTTAGAATCTTATACACATTCGATATGTAGAGAAATTGAAAAGTGGGGCAGAAAATCAGATAAAATTGTGAATACGATTTATTTTGGAGGAGGCACTCCCAGTTTACTCAGTTGCAATGTGATTGGTAAGATAATTGAGTGTATACATGAAAATTTTAATGTTTTAAATCCTGAAATAACAATGGAAGTTAATCCTGCCGACTACGCTTTTGTCGATTTTAAAGAACTTAAAAATTTTGGATTAAGTCGTGTCTCTTTGGGAGCTCAGTCTGTATGTGACGAAGAATTGAAAAAGTTAGGTAGACGTCACAAAAAGAATGATATAGTTATGACTTTAGATTCCTTGCGAAAAGCAAATATTGACAATATTTCTTTAGATTTGATGTTAGGTATTCCGGTGCAAACTATTGATAGCATTGAAACGTTTATAAATTTTTGTAAGATAAACGAAATAAAACATGTGTCCGCATATCTTCTTAAAATTGAAAAGGGGACCAAATTTTATGCCAACCGCGAAAAATTAAGTTTACCGAACGATGATGAAAGTGCGGATATTTATGAATATACTGTGAGATGTCTTGAAAATAAAGGGTACTTTCAATATGAAATTTCAAATTTTTCAATGCCGGGATTTGAAAGCAGACATAACTTAAAATATTGGAATTTGGAAGAGTATATAGGTATAGGTCCATCGGCTCATTCGCTATTTGAAGGAAAAAGATTCTATTACAAAAATTCTTTAAGAGATTTTTTAATTAATCCCGAAATATGTTTTGAAGGAAATTGTGATTCACGAGAAGAGTATTGTATGCTTAGATTAAGATTAGCTGATGGAATTAATGCAAATTTATATAAAAAAAAATTTGGTACAGATATACCTGAAATATACTTTCAGAGAGCGAAAAAATATATTTCTGCTGGATTAGTAGATGTTGATAAAAATGGAATTTATCTTACCAAAAAAGGTTTTTTACTTTCTAATACGATAATAGGAGAAATTTGAGGATAATTTTTTATAGGTATTGTTTTACATGTTTTTGAATTTTTTTATCTATTTTTCTTGACAATGTAGAATATTTAGTGATATAATGATTAAGCATTGTGAATACATAAATTTATGTATTCTGTAGGTTGCGACGATGGCGGCATAGCTCAGTTGGCTAGAGCATTCGGTTCATACCCGGAGTG
>CAMEMA010000135.1 GCA_945926705.1 uncultured Clostridia bacterium | reverse complement strand
TCAAATTGAACTTATAAGGGAAGAATTGAGATGTTCCCTTACCATGATGGATAGAATAAGTAAAATTAAGTTGTAAATGTATAAGTTGTATAAGATGTGTATAGGTTAGTGTATAAGTTAAAACACGCATAAATAGGGCGTTGTATAAGATGTATAAGATTTTTATTAAGTTCTAAAAGAAATTAAAATAGTAAAAAATAAAAAATAACTATAATAAATAAAAAATATATAATATATAGAAATAACCTATACAACTGTAACAACTTATACAACACGCATAAAATGGGCGTTTTTCTGTTACAGTTGTGTATAGGTTGTATAAGATGGAGGTTAAACATGGCACAAATTAGCACAAGAAAACGTGGTTCAACGTGGGAATACAGTTTTGAAATAGCATCAGTAAATGGAAAACGTAAAAGAAAATCAAAAGGTGGATTCCGGACAAAGAAAGAATGTTTAGAAGCCGGGACAAAAGCAAAAGCTGAATATGATGCAACCGGTGATGTGTTTGAAGCTACAAACATAACTTTCAGCGACTATTTGGATGAATGGTTTGAAACTTATGCAAAACAAAACTGTAAACCTTTAACACTTGTATCGTATGAACAAATAATAAGATTACACTTAAAACCATATTTCAATAACGTAAGACTTAGAAATGTAACACCAAAATTATGTCAGAATTTTATAAATAAGTTAATTTCAGACGGAATATCTGTATCATACATCAAAATGATGAAAGTACTATTACATAGTGCGTTAGATTATGCGGTATTCCCTATGGAATATATAAAGACAAATCCTGCTAAATTGATAAAAGTTAAATATAAGAATATCGAAGTGGATAAAAAAGAAAAACAACTGGAATGTTTATCGAACGAACAATTTAATATGATATTAGATCATCTTACTGAATCTATATCATATTTTAAAATACCCCTTTATATAGGTTTGTATGCCGGATGCCGTTCCGGTGAAGTTGTCGCGCTTGAATGGGATGATGTGGATTTTGAAAACAAAACACTTAGAATAAATAAGACTATGATTAGATTAAAAGGTAAATATGTTATTACAACTCCTAAAACAAAATACAGTATCAGAACAATATTGATTGGAGATACTTTAATAAATATCTTAAAAGAGTGGAAAAAGCATCAAGAAGAATGTGCAAAAGAATTAGAAATTGAACCGCCAACTTTTATATGCAGTAATCGCCAACTTAATAGAGTAACTAATACCTACATCACACGAAGATGTGAACTAATACGAAAAGAAATGGATTTGGATTTTCACTTTCATTTATTAAGACATACTCATGCGACAATACTAATTCAGAATGGTGCATCAATAAAAGATGTGCAATTAAGATTAGGTCACGGAAGCATTAAAAGTACGCTTGATATTTATACCCACTATAACCAAAACGCAAGTGAAAAGTCTATTGATATAATCGAGAGAAATTTAAGCGTTGACAAATCGTTGACAAATCTTTATTTTTAATAATAAAAACCATTGAAACAACTGAAATTGCTCAATGGTTTTCCATTTTTGATATATTTATATATTATAATACCCATATAACTATGTGTATCTAAATATATCTTATTGTTAGTATTATACCACAACTAAATAAATTTTAATATCTATATATAATCACTTGTATTCAGTTGTAACCTGCTGACCGTTGACAAAATGTTGACAAAATAAAAAAAGTGTCGCTAAAAAAGCGACACTTTTTACATTTACATTTTCTTCACATACTTTGAATTAAGTGAGATATAACCCACGCCTGATTTAAGTTTTCCAAACTTAGTTTTATTTACAGTAGTTTCACCTACTATGGTATATACTTCACCTTTCTTAACAGTTGTAACAACGTCTGAATCGCTCCAATTTGGCGTTTTACGGACGTTTAATTCATCAACGATAACTTTTACCTTATAAGATTTAAAATCCGTTTCTGTGGGTTTCTGTGGCTCTGAGGAAGGTGTTTTCATATAGCTTTCAACCAGTGCTTTGAAATTATCCCACTCAGGTCTAATATATAATGGACAACCTTTGTAACCGTCATTAATTTTATTAAGCTGGTCTACACTTCCTTTTTTACCGTTTCTAACATTTACCCAGTAATTATGTGTATAAAGATTGTTGATAGTTAGATTATACTTATTAAGTAAATAAGCTATTAATCGTGCAGAATTATCCCTTGACTTTGCATTTTCCTCTATGCTTAGGTCAGCGGATCTCATTATACATTCAATAGATATTGTGTTGGAATTTCCCATGTGACTTCCGTACTGTGAAGGTTTACCTCTTTGTCCTGCGTGCCACGATTGATAATCTAAAGGTAAATTCTGCCATGCACCCAAATCATCCACATAGAAATGTACTCTTGCAGTTTTCATATTACCGTTGTATGTTGCTCTTGTGTACTGTTCTGCATCATCATTTACATTCTTCAAATCATTTGTATTATGAATTGTTACACCTATGACTTTTCCAACCATTTTAGCCGGTAAACTAATTTTGTTGGGATTGTGTTTAGTAAGTAAAAATTCATTTATTTTAACATCATTCCAATTATAGGTTTTATCTGCTTTAAGAATTGCCATTATTATCATCTCCCTTTGATTTTAAAGCTTCAATTGCATTTGTAATTGGTTTTGGAATTGGTACACCCATAATACCGGCATTTTCAATTATACTTATTGCTTCGTTGGTACAATAGGCAATAACCACCGCATCTCTGATAAAATCAGTACCTACAAGCATATCCAAACGGCAGGCAATAAGTACAATCATCAAAGCCATACCTTTACGGCATAACCCTTTCCAACCAATAAGACTGGATAAACCACCTTTTTTTGTTTTCGGTGATTTCTTAAACACGCCTGCAACAGTTAAACCGGTTACATAATCAATCGCCATAAAAATTAAAAGTGTTTGAAGTGCCAAATCCCAACCTCCCAAAGCATATGATATAGTACCACCAATAACCCCAATAACTCCGGTTACAACATTTTTCATAAAAGTTTCCTCCTATACACAAACTATAATTTTATCCAGTTTATACAGATCGGAAGAGCGTCGTGTAGGGAAAGAGTGTAGATCTCGGTGGTCG
>CAMEMA010000134.1 GCA_945926705.1 uncultured Clostridia bacterium | reverse complement strand
CAAATGACGCCGAATGATTTATCATTTCTACGGGGAGAAATTCATGATTATAAAATACACTGTATTTTTCCTTTTCCCCTTCAAAAAGTCTCATCGCACCGTATATTATCGCCTTATCCGGTTTGCCAAGCCTTATGTATTCGTTTACTACCTCGGAAATTGCATCCTTTTCAACCCAATCCTCTGAGTTTATAATGGAAATGATTTCTCCGGTTGACTTTGCTATTCCTTTATTCATAGCATCATATATTCCACTATCCTTTTCCGAAGAAAAAATAATGCTATTTCCCATAGAAATATATTCATTAACAATAGCTACTGTTTAATCCATTGATAATCCGTCCACTATAATATACTCAATATTTTTTGTAGTTTTGTGACAGAACATTTTCTATTGTTCTTCTTATCGTTTTTTCACTATTTAAGCAGACGGTAATAACCGAAACCTTTATATTCATACTGTTACAATCCAAATGCCCAAGCCTCCTATTGTATAGAATTACTAAGTGCCTTATCTATTCTTCCAAGTATTTTCTCTATTTCACTCTGTGTAAAGTCATTATTATCATACATTTCCTCAACATAATGTTTGTATTCGTCATTATTTTTCTTTTCATCGTCAGAAGTTTCGTTTCTTTCAATAAAGTGTTTTATTGATACCACCAATTTGCCAATTTTAGTATTTTTCAATTTATACTTTGCGACATCTTTATTTGGGTGCATTTTAGGAGCTGTAAAAGAACAACAATCACCTGTTATAACTTCTTCTGCCACATCTGCTATCTTACGGTAAACCAACTCATCTTCATTATTGCAGTATGTATAACTGATATTCTTTTTAGGGATAGGGAATTCAGGCTCTATATCATCAAATGATTTAATAAACTCCTCATATTTTGTGATATAGTTTCCATCTTTAAGAATAAGACACTCTATCTCGCTTCGTATATCATATGGACGTAACATATAACATGTTTTTTTTGCAAAATAAATCTCTGAAATCGAGGTACTGAACCAGTTATAAATTACATCTGATGTAATAATCCACTGCTTAACAGATAAGTCTCTGATACAACGGAAATTAGAATACTTCTTTTCAAGGTTCAATACCGCGGAATTATTCGCCTCAGCAGGATGAGGCCTATAGATAAATGTAATATCATTTTTTGAATTTAATAATCTATCAATCCAACCAATAATCTCTCTATGACTTTTGACCTGTAATTCCTGGAACTCTCTGAACTCAGGTTCCTGACTATTTTTAGGTAAATCAACAAGTGAAAAAGAAGAAATGAACAGACAAACCTTCTTATCCTTTGGAATGTTGTATTTATCAAACAATTCCTCGCGTGAAAGGAAGTATCCATTTAATTTAAGATTTAAGAAATCCATAGATACAGCGCCAACTACTTTGATATTTTCTTCCGGAATACTATCATAGTTAACTAATTTATCATGATTTTCTTTTCCCCATGACAAATGAATAACCTTCTTTACATTTCCCTCCATTTTCCAAGGAGAGACATTACTTGTAAGTTCTTTTTCACTATATATCTGTTCCCACTGCATATTTATTACTTTGGTTTTGCCTTTAACATAGGAGAGTTCCCTGTTTAGTGATTCATCTTTATATACAGCATGAGACATAAGTACCTTAGCAGACACCGGCTCGTAATCAAGATAAATCTGTGGCATCCACCAGTTTATGATTCCAACAGAATATCCCCTATTTTCAAGTTCTTGTCCAATCAAGCAACAGCTTTCAAGTTCTCGTACTTTTGATTCGCAAACGAATACAAAATCGTATTCCCTTTTCTTATTATGTGCAGTAATAACGTCCAATACATTGTTCTCCTAACTTCTACTCTATTTCGTAATCAATATCATAAAATTTTTTTCTAAGGTCTATTTTATTACTCAACATCACATCAATATATCTTACTATCTCTTCTGTCGTCCTTCCGTTTCCATATGGGTTAACGCAATTCATACAGTGTTCCTTAAAAGACTCTGATTGTGCAAGTTTCATGGCTGCAATAATATCATCTGCATTATTGCTACAATCAATAACACTTTCAGGTCGTAATCTCCCTTTCTGTCTGTTTCCTATATTGACAGTCGGCACATGAAACGAAGGAACTTCAACAAGTCCGCTTGATGAATTACCTATTACCATTTCTGACATACTTATTGCAGACAAGTATCTCCTCATACCAAGCGAATCGACTAATATAGCATTCTCATTGCCTTTAGAAAAATTCTCAAGTAATTCATTAATAATAAGTCCCTCTGAGTCCGCATTAGCCTTTGTAATAATATATTTTAATTCAGGAAAAGACTCTAAAGCTTTGATTAACTCCTGACACTGCGTTCTTGCCTCACCTGCTTCCAATGTAACAGGATGAAAGGTTACAACTGCAAATCCTTTATCCAATGAAAAATCCAATGATTCAGACAGTTCTTCTCTTGTCATTAACGGCTGATTCAGAGAATTTTCAACTCCAAGAGAGCCAACATTATGAACAGTATTCGGGTTTTCTCCAAGCTGAATTACTCTTTTTTGTGCTTCTTTTGTACTAACAAGATGAAGACAGCTCATCTTAGTCACTGAATGTCTGACACATTCATCTATAGCACCTTCTGTAGTGTCTCCTCCGTATAGATGTATTATTGGAATATGTTCGTTCATTGCTGCTATACAAACTCCCAATATTTCATACCTATCCCCAAGTACAAGTAATGCATCCGGTCGTTTATTGTTGAAATACTCTGCAAATCCCGAAATTGCTCTAGCCATACATATTGAAATATCCATAGGCGTATCAGAATTTTGCAAAATGTCGACTTTTACATCTATTGGTATGCCATCATCTACAATTTGGTTGACTGTCACCCCATGTGCTTTAGATAAATGCGCTCCTGTAACAAGAACTCTTACATCATATTTTTTTGTATTAATTAATGATGCTATTACAGGCTTAAGTAAGCCATATTCTGCTCGTGTAGCAGTAAGTATTGCAATTGATTTCATTTTATTATCTAGCGAAAAAACAATGACCGTTTAAAATCTACTGTTGCATTAACATTCTTCCTGAGGCCTTTGTATTGTTCTTTGTCAAGCTGCTGTTTGCTATCGCTCTTAGCATCAAATC
>CAMEMA010000133.1 GCA_945926705.1 uncultured Clostridia bacterium | reverse complement strand
TCGACTAATGTTGCACAACAAGCTATAGCACAACTAGGAAATCTTAGGCACGTTGGTCCAAATACAAATAATAGCACTCCTAGTTCTTCAGATTCGACTAATGTTGCACAACAAGCTATAGCACAACTAGGAAATCTTAGGCACGTTGATCAAAATACGTAAAAAGTTTCTGAGAATAAAGATGAAAATGGTTCTGTAAATTTTGGGGTAACACTTAGGAAAGTACCAAAGAAGGGCGAAACTATCGATGGTATGATTGATAGAGAAAAAACTACTAGAGAATCATCCCAACCTGACTCTTCGGTTGTCATTCAATCTTCCAAGGGACCTATTGAATTGAAGATAAGTGATAAACCTTTTTCCGAAGTAAACAAGAATTAATTTTAATGTTATTGTAACAATTTAATTCAAAAATAATACTAGATTTTATGCAGACCGGATTTTTTGAAATTTGGTTTGCATTTTTATTTTTTATGTGATACAATACGATAGGTAAGGACGTTTAGCTCAGCTGGTAGAGCATTCGCTTGACGTGCGAAGGGTCAGCGGTTCGAGTCCGTTAACGTCCACCAAGTGCTTCCTGATTAGGGAAGTTAAATTTTTTGTTGCATTAGAGAAATAAAAGAATTTGATGACAGAATAAATGGTTATAATAAAATATCGATTTCTGAGTCTTCATCATCTTAAATAATTTTTGTGCAAACTGGATTTTTTAAAATTTGGTTTGCATTTTTGTGTTCTATACGATAGAATACGTTCGTGCAATTGTGAACTTTGAAATCGGGATGTATATATTTTTATAATTTGAGGAATTTTATATGACATTTAATATTATTACATTTGGATGTAAGGTTAATCAGTGCGAATCGGAAAATATACGAAAATCTATGACAGAATCAAATTTTCACTTTATTTCTGAATACGATAAAGCAAAAATAGTTATAATAAATTCGTGTACCGTAACTGGTGAAAGTGACCGTAAACTTCGCCAGATTATTAATCGTATAAAAAGGGTTAATAAAGACTGTATTTTAATTCTCACTGGGTGTATGCCTCAAGCCGAACCAGATTTGGCAAAAAGTATGGAAAGTGTAGATATAATTGTAGGTAATTCAGATAAAGCTTTTATTCCTAAAATTCTAAATGACTATTTAGAAGAGCATAAACGTATAGTTAAAATAGATTCCATAAATAATATGGTTAAATTTGAAAATATTTCAGTAAATCATTTGCAAGACCGCTGTAGAGCATTTTTAAAGATTCAAGATGGGTGTAACAGATTTTGCAGTTATTGTATTATACCTTACGCTAGAGGGAGAGTTCGTTCCAAACCTTTGGATGAAATAAAAAAAGATGTTGAAATTATAGCTGAAAACAACTATAAAGAGGTTGTTTTAGTTGGGATAAATCTTTCTTCTTACGGTATGGATTTAGGTTGCAATCTTTTTGATGCAGTTAACATAATATCGAAAGTACCGGGAATTGAAAGGATTCGTTTAGGTTCACTTGAACCTGATTTGATGATTGATGATTTGATAAATAAACTTTCTGGTGAACCAAAACTTTGTCCTCAATTTCATTTATCTTTACAGAGCGGTTCGGATAAAATTTTAAAAAATATGAGGAGACGTTATAGCCGAGACGAATATATTGAAGTTGTAAAAAAACTGGATATAAAATTTAAAAATGCCGTATTTACGACAGACATAATGGTCGGATTTCCTGGAGAAACCGAGAAAGATTTTGAAGATACCCTTAAAATTATAGATGAAGCACAATTTTTAAAGGTTCATGTTTTCCCTTATTCTCCCAGACCGGGCACACTTGCTTTTTCTATGAAAAATCAGATAAATGGAAATATTAAATCAGAAAGAGTGAAAAAAATAATTGAAAAATCTGAAGAATGCGGTAAAATTGTATTAAATAAATTTTTGAATAATTTTGACTATGTTCTTTATGAAACGATTGATAAAAATGGTTTTTATTGTGGATACACTCCCAATTATATACCGGTTAAAAGTCAATGCACAGAGGATATAAGAGGGAAAATTGTTAAAACTTATCTGTCACATATTAAAGAAAATTATGTCATAGGGTTATTTAAGTAATTTATTTGTGAATAATAATATTAGTGATGAATTTAAAGGAGGAAAATTAAATGGAATTAAACACATTGGATCTCGAACAAGAATTAAACAGTACATCTAAACCGGTAATAGTGGATTTCTTTGCGACGTGGTGCGGACCATGTAAAATGCTCAGCCCGGTTTTGGAAAATATTTCAAATAAATTCGGCGATAACCTTAAAATTATAAAAATTGACATTGACAAATATCCTGATATTGCCGATAAATATGAAGTTATGTCTGTTCCTACTTTGATGTTTTTCGTAAATGGAAATTTGGTTAGGCGTGAAACAGGTTTTATATCGGAAGAACAAATTTCCGACATGATAAACAAAGATTTTTTTATTTCGTCGAATTGCTAAATTTTAAGAGGTGTTAAAGTGGTAGCGGACATAACGATAATAGGGGCCGGACCTGCGGGAATTACTGCCGCTGTTTATGCTGCAAGAGCGGGATGTAAAGTTATTATCATAGAAAAAAACATCTATGGTGGTCAAACGTCTATTATAGAGAATATAGAAAATTATCCCGGATTTTTAAAAATTTCAGGTGCAGATTTTGCGGAAGCTCTTTATAAACAAGCCAAAAATTTTGGTGTGGAGTTTGTTTTTGGAGAGGCTGTAGATGTTGATTTTAGTAGTGATATGAAAAAAGTGGTAATTTCCGGTAATAAGGAAATTATTTCTAAATCGGTTATTATTGCAAACGGTCTTAAAAGACGCACTCTCGGCTGTTTGGGAGAAAAAGAATTTATGGGTAGAGGAGTTTCGTACTGCGCTACATGTGATGGAGCATTTTTTAAGAACAAATCTGTTTTGGTAGTAGGCGGAGGAAACACCGCTTTGGAGGACGCACTTTATTTATCTGGAATTTGTAAAGATATTACTATGGTTGTAAGAAAAGATAATTTTAGGGGCGAAAAAGTTCTTGTTGATTCCGTAAGAAAAACGGATAATATAAACGTTTTGTTTAAAAGCGTAGTTAAAGAAATAAAGGGAAGTAAAAAAGTAGAAGCTGTTGTTTTGTGTAAGGATGAAAACTATAAAGTTTTGAATGCGGACGGAGTTTTTATAGCTATTGAATATCATTCTAGTAATGAGATA
>CAMEMA010000132.1 GCA_945926705.1 uncultured Clostridia bacterium | reverse complement strand
AAAAAAGTTTTAAATATGTTGAAGACAAAGAATTATAAAATTCAAAATATAGATGCGACTATAATAGCTCAATTTCCTAAATTAAGTCCATATATTGCTCAAATGAGGGAAAATATATCACATGCGTGTGAAATTGAATTAAATTGTGTAAACGTAAAAGCCACTACCGAAGAATCTTTAGGTTTTACGGGAAGAGGCGAGGGAATATCAGCACATTGCGTGTGTTTAATTTATTAAATTATTCCTATAAATTTTAGACCTGTACCGCTGGAGGTACAGGTCTTTATCATTTTGTTTTGTGTTTTCATATTATGTAAGTGAAGTAGACATATAGTTATTAAAATTTCTCTATGTTTTCTTCATTTTAAAAAATAAATATCTAAAATTATAATAATTTCTATAAAAGATAGGAGGTAAATATGTGATATATCTCGATAATTCAGCAACAACATATCCTAAACCTTTATCGGTTTACAACGCTGTGTCAAACGGTATAAAAAGTTATGGAGCAAATCCGGGAAGAAGCGGACATACAATGTCTCGAAAATCAGGTGAAGAAGTTGAGAAATGCCGAAAAAGTGTATCAAAATTGTTTGGAGTTAAAGAGTATTCGAATATAGCATTTACTCTTAATTGTACGCAAGCTATAAATATGGTAATAAAGGGAATTTTAAAACCCGGAGATCATGTTGTTACTTCTTGTATAGAACATAACGCTGTTATGCGTCCTTTAAACAAATTGGAAAAAGATGGAGTTATAACTTATACCAAAGTGAAGGTTTATCCGGGAGATAATAATAAAACTTTGGACTCTTTCAGAAAAGGTATCAATTCTAAAACTTCGCTTATTGTATGTACTCATGCCTCTAATGTTTGGGGAATAAAACTTCCGATAAGCAGGATTATCGCTTTGGCTAAAGTATACGGAATACCGGTACTTATAGATGGTGCGCAATCAGGAGGTTTAGTGCCTATAGATGTTGAAATGCTTGGAGCGGATTTTATTTGTTTTGCCGGTCATAAAGGTCTTTATGGCCCTATGGGTACAGGAATTCTTATAGCAAAAAGTTTTGATAAACTTGACACGATAATCGAAGGTGGAACCGGAACGGATTCCATGAAACTTTGTCAACCAAAAGAAATGCCCCAAAAATTTGAAAGCGGTACACCCAATATGAGCGGTATTTCAGGGCTCAGAGCAGGTATTGATTTTGTTATAAGTAAAGGTGTAGAAAATATTTCAAATCATGAATCTAAATTAATTTTATATCTATATGATAAATTAAAAAACATCCCGGGAGTAGAACTTTATATGCCAAGACCGGAACCGGATTTTTTTGTTCCTCTTCTTAGTTTTAATATTCACGGATATATAAGTGACGAAGTTGGAAAAATTTTAGACAAAAATGGAATAGAAGTAAGAACAGGACTTCAGTGTGCACCATCTGCTCATGAATTTATCGGAACTTCTGAAAGAGGTGTTGTCCGAGTAAGTCCTTCGATTTTTAATACAAAATTTGAGATAGATAAATTGATAGAAGTAATACGAACAATAAAGCCTAAATAATCTTTATTGAAAGTAAAATTAAATATGTTAAAATTAAAGTATTAACTTGAAAAAATTATGTTTTTAAATTTGTTTAAGCATAAACGTTAAGTTAATACTTGTTTTATTAAAGCTTTAGTGAGAAGAGGTAAAGAATGAGCTGTTTTTCGGGAATCGGTTTGGCTTTTCAAAGTCTTATAAGAACGTTTAATATATATGATGTTATAGATATTTCGATAGTGGCTTTCTTAATTTACCATCTTATAAAAATTGTAAGAGAATCAAGAGCCGGTCAGTTGGTAAAAGGAATAGTCATTATACTCATAGCATATTTTTTATCTTGTCAACTTCATTTTAGGGTATTAAGCACCATACTTAATAATTTTTTTCAATTTAGTATTTTTGCTCTTTTGATAGTGTTTCAGCCTGAATTGAGGAGAGCACTTGAACAACTGGGAAGAAGTGATATAAGACAATATTGTTCTTTTAGAAATGCAAATACGGATGAAGATAAGTATACAAAGACTTATAAAGATTTAATATCTGTAACATCAGATTCAGTCGTTTCACTTTGTGACGAAAAAATGGGAGCTTTAATTGTTTTTGAGAGAAAGACTAAATTAGGAGATATAATTGATACCGGTACTGTAATTCAATCTAAACCTTCTGTCCCTTTGATATGTAATATATTTTTTAATAAGGCGCCTTTGCACGACGGAGCTCTTATAATAAGAGAAGGAACGTTGTACGCCGGTGGTTGTATTCTGCCTCTTACCAAAAGTGACCGACTTCGCAGAGAATTGGGAACTAGGCACAGGGCTGCAGTGGGAGTAAGCGAAAATTCCGATGCAGTTGCGGTAGTTGTTTCTGAAGAAACCGGAAAAGTTTCAATCGCTGTAAACGGTACACTTAAAACATATGAAAGCATAGAATTTTTTAAACAGGATTTAAAAAAACTTTTAATTGATTACAGAACAAAAAAACGGTATAAAAGTATAATTTCTTCCTTTAGGAAGGCGGGAAAGAATGATTAATTTAAAACTTAATCGCATTCGGAAAAAGATAAAAAAAATAAATTTAGGTAGGTTGTTTTATAACAATAAGTTTGTGGCCGCTTTTTCCGTAGTATTATCTTTAATAATATGGATAGTTGTATGCTCCAGCGGAACGGAAAGTGTTCCGGTAACAATTTCCGATATTCCTGTTGATATTCAACTTTCAAACAATGCAATTCAAGACGGCTTAAAGATTTTTAGCAGTCATGATTTAAAAGCGAGAGTTGAAATTGCCGGAAATCGTCTTGTAATAGGACAAGTTACAAAAGATAATATACAAATTTCCGCTTCTCTTGCTGCAGGAACTATAATGTCTCCTGGAAATTACACGTTAGAGCTTTCGGCAAAAAAAGTTGGTCTTTTAAAAGACTATGAGATTGTATCGGATGTAAAACCATCTGTAGTAACGGTTATGGTTGACAGATATCGAGAAACTGAATTTAACATTGAACCTGAAATAAATTTTACCCCTAAGGCGGGATATTTTGTAGGAAATACGGTTCTTTCTTCTCCGAAAGTTACTTTATCTGGTCCTGAAACAGAGATTTCCAAGATAAAAAAGGTAAAAGTTTTAAGTAATATTCCGGGAGAGATAAGTTCTCCAATAACATTAAAACTGCCTATAATAATGTATGATGCCTATGATAA
>CAMEMA010000131.1 GCA_945926705.1 uncultured Clostridia bacterium | reverse complement strand
CCTCAAAAAACTCTTCGTCTATCTTTGTAAATGAATTAATTATCAGATTAATCTTATTTGAAATATTATCACGAGTTTTTTTCAAACCATTTTTAATTTTATCGAAAAATCCCATTAAATTTCCTCCGTCTAAACTCAATATCCCATTAAGGCTAATGCTTCACGAGCGGCATGCTGCTCCGCTTCCTTTTTACTCTTGCCGGTTCCGACTCCAACGCGGTTATTGTTTATCCTTGCTTCCATAGTAAAGCGTTTATTATGGTCGGGACCGCTTTCTTTAACCAAAACATATTCTATAGTTTCTTCCGGATTTTTTTGCACTATTTCTTGCAAACTTGTTTTGTAATCCTGAATATCAGCTGTTATAGGTTGTTTTATCGCAGGAATTATAAATCTGAGAATAAACTTGGAAGCTTCTTCAAATCCTCCTGAATCAATATATATGGCGGCACATATCGCTTCAAAAACATCAGCCAAAATCGACGGGCGTTCTTTACCTCCACAATGACTTTCTCCTCTACTTAATTTAACATATTCACTGATTCCCAATTCACGCGAAAAAACACATAATTGCTTTTCACAAACAAGAGAAGCTCTAAGTTTGGTTAAATCACCTTCGGGATATTGAGGGAAATTTTTAAAAATATAGTCAGAAGTAATCACTCCTAATATTGAATCTCCCAAAAATTCTAAACGCTCATAACTTGAAAGCCTTCCACCTGACTCGTTTGCATAAGAAGAGTGTGTAAGTGCTATTTTCAAAAATCTTTTATCCTTGAAAGTATATCCTATTTTCTTTTCCAATTCATTCATCACTACCATCCTCCCTACCTTTAACAAAAATATTTAATCATCTGTTTCGATTTTAGATTTCTCTTTTTTTAACGAATCCGTTATAAGTTTAACAACATTTCTTTTTGAATACTCAGCTGCAAGTCTTATTGCATTTTTAAATGTTTTTGCATCAGAATTTCCATGAGCTTTAAAAACTGATTTGGAAATACCTATCAATGGAGCTCCACCGTATTCTTTATAATCCATATGTTTTTTCATTTCAATAATATCCGGTCTTATTATAGATGCTGCAATCTTATTTTTAAAATCTTTTGTAAGTATCTCTTTAAATTTTCCCAAAAGAGTTTTAGCCATTCCTTCATAAAATTTCAAAATTACATTACCGGTAAATCCATCGGTTACCACAACATCTGCGACATCACCCGGAATATCTCTTGCTTCAATATTACCTATAAAATTTATATCACTCTTTTCCAAAAGATTAAACGCCTCACAAAGAGATTCGCCTCCTTTTGTTTTTTCTGTACCGATATTCACTAACCCTACTCTTGGATTGGCAACAGTCATAACATTTTTCATATAAACAGAACCCATTATTCCAAACTGTCTGAGCATTTCCGGGCGACACTCTATATTTGCACCGCTGTCAATCAACATAAAAAATCCTTTACTTTTCGGTATGACAGGCGCAAAAGCACAACGCTTTACCCCTTTTATTCTTTTAACTATTAAAGTTGCTCCCACACATAATGCCCCACTATTTCCGGCTGATACAAAAGCATCTCCTTTGTCTTCTGAAAGCAATCTGAGCCCCTGCGCCATAGAAGAATTACTCTTGGATTTCATTATTTCAGTGGGGTGGTCTTCCATAGACATTACGTCATCTGCATGCTCTATAAGTATGTTTTCAAGTGAAATTTTATTTTTTTCCGAAACAGCCTTTATTTTTGATTCATCACCTACCAAAACTATTTCATAGCCGAATTCATCACACGCCATTCTAGATGCTTTTATTATTTCAAGAGGAGCGTTATCTCCTCCAAATGCGTCAACTATTATTTTCATTATTTTCCTCCTTTTTAAATATTTATACTGTTAATATAATTGACAGAACGACTTGCAAATTCATTATACCTCATTTTCTTGTCTTTGATAACCTCATTTAATGGAGAAATTATACCAAAATTTGCTCCCATAGGTTGAAAGTTAAGTATACCTTCATCACTTATATATTTAGAAAGAGCACCTATCATAGTAATTTTGGGCATACAGAACGATTCTTGATTCAAAACTCTTCGAGCCGCATTTATTCCTGAAATCAACCCTGAAGAAACAGATTCCATGTATCCCTCTACCCCAGTTATTTGACCTGCAAAAAATAAATTTTTATTTTCTCTCATGCTGTAGTCTGAATTTAAAAGTCGTGGGGAATCTATAAAAGTATTACGATGCATAACTCCGTATCTTATTATCTCAAAATTTTTAAGTGCGGGCACTTTTGAAAAAACTCTTTTTTGCTCTCCGAATTTCAAGTTAGTCTGAAATCCAACCATATTATAAAGTGTACCCTCAGAATTTTCTTTTCTTAATTGGACTACCGCAAAAGGACGCTTCCCGGTTTCAGGATTTTTAAGTCCAACGGGTTTCATAGGACCAAATCTGAGAGTATCAACTCCCCTCTTTGCCATAACTTCTACCGGCATACATCCTTCATATACCTTTGGATCAGCCACATCAAACCCATGTATAGGAGCACGTTCGGCAGAAATTAATTCCTCGTAAAACTCCATGTACTCTTCTTCACTTAAAGGGCAATTAAGATAGTCGCTTCCGTCGCCTTTATCATAGCGTGATTGAAAAAAAGCTTTATTCATATTTATACTTTCAGCAGTTAAAATCGGAGCAGCCGCATCAAAAAAACTTAGTTCGCCTGAACAAAGCTCTGATATGTCCTTTGAAATACTTTCCGAAGCAAGCGGCCCTGCAGCAATTATTGTTGTACCTTCACGTGGAATTTTTTCAACCTCACGGGAAATAAAATTTATAAAAGGATGATTTAAAATTTTGTCAGTAACCATAGCTGAAAATTTTTCACGATCAACCGCCAAAGCTCCTCCGGCAGGAATGCGACACTTGTCAGCACATTTAATTACAAGAGAATTCAACAATCTGAGTTCCTCTTTTAAAAGCCCTGCTGCGCTGTCAATTCTGTCAGCTTTAAATGAGTTAGAGCAAACTAACTCACATAAATTGCTGCTCTTATGAGCAGGAGAAAATTTAGCGGGTTTCATATCATATAAATTAACCTTTATTCCTCTTTGAGCAATCTGCCAAGCAGCTTCGCATCCGGCCAGACCGGCACCTATTACATTAATTGAATTGTCCATATTTTTGCCTTTCTATATTTACTTTTTTATTTAAATGTTATATAATTCTGGTTATTGATTCTTATGTATAAATTTTTAGCGAGG
>CAMEMA010000130.1 GCA_945926705.1 uncultured Clostridia bacterium | reverse complement strand
CATTAAATTTTTAGGTGGCTTTGAACCCCCTCTACCATCAAAAGTGCCTGGAATACCTAATAATGCCGTATCATAAGTAGAATAATTAAAGCAGTAACACATACCTGATGAAGCTGCATGAAAATCATTAATATAAATTCTACCACTGATTTGACTTTCTATGATTTTTTTAGCATACTCTACGCCTTTGCGTTTTTTAATATCTTTGTACACTCTATAATAGGAATTTATCAATTGAAAAGGTTTAGCCATCTCGACTCTATGTGAAATTACAGAGGTATCAGATACATTTGCATTTGCGTCTACAGAAACGTCTGCCGTAACCTTTGAACTGAAAAAATGCTTTGACATAGAAGTTATATCTAATTGGTCTCCTATACCACATTCTTCCATAATTTCAGAACCGTACTTACTTTCCATTTCTTCCATGAAATCTCTAAAGTCTTTTTTAAATGATTGGGATCTTAAAAAATTAATAAGTTTACTTGCCATTTTTGTCTTCTTTCTTTTATTGACCTATTTGATTTATACTTATTTTAAGGGTCACAAAATAGATACTTTTATAAGTACCATTTTATAACCTTTCTATTAAAAATTTTGTTTTGTAAAATAAAATTTAATCATGATTTTATATTAAATATCCTCAAGTTCTTCTTGCAATTCAGCCATTTCTTCCTCAGATATACCAACAGTTTCCGCTATATAGTTATCAACCATTTGTTCTCTTTCTTCTGTAGTTTCACATCTGTCTAACGGAAATTCCCCTTTTACTTTACTATATCCAAATTTGACATTTAATTGGATAGGTTTAAGAGGTAATGGTCTGTTTCTTAGCTTTACAGGATATACTTTCATTGTATCCCCTGCTCTTAATACTTCATCAGCATAACCTATTAAAACACAAGTTGCTTTTTCATACAAAGCATTGTATTTTTGAATGCACGTAACGTCTATCTTTGTTTTTCTTTCATTACCGGCTTCGCCTTCTGTTGTGTGTAATTTTTTAAGAGCTGGTCTGTTTACTTGAGAAAGTAATAATATAGTTGTTCCTTCGCCTTTGTAATACTTTTTTGAGAAAGCATCTAATGAAACAATGTAATTATTAATTCTTGTTGCTTCGTCTCTTTCACTACTTTTAAGTGTTTGAAAATTATCAATATTATCTACAACAATTAAATCTGCTTTTCTTCCTCTTTTTTCAGCAATTGATTCTAATTTTGCACAAAGACCTTCATAAGTATTTATTGAAGCTGTTGTTTGATCAATTATATTTAAGTAACCATTACTTTTTTTAATTCTTGCTAATAGATCCTTCATGTGTTCTTTATAAGCTTCTTTTTCCGCATCAGATAATAAATTTTCCTTCATCATAGAAGACGGAAGTTTTACACTTGTATCTTCACTTTGTATAGAAACCATGTTAAACCATGCATGTTCTTTAGGAATTTCAAATGATAAATAATCTACACAATATCCGTATAAAGCAGCATAATAAGCCACAGAAAATGCAAAAGTTGATTTACCGTGTCCTGAAGGAGCCGCAAAAACAGCTAAAGATTTATCACCTAAAATACCAATAGCATTATCTAAAGGTTTTATATGAGTTTTTAATCCTTTGTAATTTTTTGAATAGTCCTCATAAGAATTAATTAAATTTTCCTTAGTTTCTTCCGGAATATCTACTGCTTTATCTGTAAAGCGTGTTAATTCTCTTGTAATGTCCCTTATATCATTTACTACTGGATTTTCTGTATCTACTATCTTCTTATATATTTCTTGCTTTAAATATTCTTGATCTAAATATTTATCTAAAGATTCATATATCTGCATTGAAAACTCATCTTGAGTAATAATAATAGACATATTACCTTTAAAATTTAAAGAAAGCCATTGAGTATCTGGAAATTTATTATTCTGAGAGTAACATCTTTCTACACAATCAAATAAGTTTTTAAAAGTAGATAGGATTTTATGATCCTCTATTTTTTTAAATTTCCTTATAAGCTCTAATATGTATTCAGGTTTATCATTAAATTTATCTAAATTGTTTATAATACACCATATCCATTGAGATGGCATAATACGTTCTCTAAATGCTTGTTCCATTTATTATGTTCTTCTTAATTTTCTATATTACTGATAAAAACTACTACTTTTAGTTACTTTAACTGAGTTATCCTTAGTAATAGTATTCTTTATATTATTAGCATTACATAAATCTTTTAAACTTATGTAATTAAGTTCATTAGAATCTTTAATCATAGGTAAATTTCGTTCAGTTAAAATTATAGTTGTATATCCTTTTCGATTTCTATTTGCAACAAAATTAATTATTGTCTTAGCTAACCAAGTTTCTGAATTTCCTAAGTCTATATCATTTTTATGTGAATATAAGAACATCAATTCATCTACGACTAAATCTCCTGCTAACTCAGGGTTTGTTAATTCCGAGGCATACTCAGAAATCATATAAGAACCATACTTTAACCGAGTTGCTCCTTTATTGCACAGAGCCAAATAGAAAGCTTTAAATTGTTTAAGTTTTTCTGGGGTACCTTTAATTATATAAGATACTCCTAACTTAATTTTTTTACTTAAAAAAAACTTTAAAGTATTTTTATCTATTGTTTTTAAAATATTTTTCTCAGTTTCGCCTAAGTATGAATCAATAGATTCATTAACTTCCTGTTTATTTACCATGTTAATTTTCTTTCTTTTTCTAAATTTTACTATGAATTTTTGATTTCGTCAATAAAAGTTATTAATCTTTTTTCATGTATTCAACTAATGAAAAAGCTTGCATATCTGCGTCAGATACTTCTTGTTGGTCTTTATAACCTAATGATTTTAAATACTTTGCTAATCTTGCTGATTCATGTGTATTTTTATCATTATAATTAGGACTATGATAATCACAAAATATAAGTTTAAAATTTATATTATTATCTTTACAGTAATTTTTTAATAAAACATATTCATTATAATATCTTAAATCACTTATACATATATTTCTATATATTTTACTAATATTAACAAGAGCTGCTTTTACCCAAAAATTTTCATCGTATTTTCTAATACCTGCTCCAAGGTTTTCCATTATATTTCTTAAAGTTAAGTCTCCTATTAACTTAGTTTGCTTTAATTGTTCGTAATTTTTAGTGCCTTCTTCATGAGTAACACCTATTATACTGAAAGCAATATCTCTTAGAGCATCCGCAAAAGCAACTTTCATATAACCTCTTGTTGTAATTAACCTCTTACAACTATAGTCTTTACCTGAGTT
>CAMEMA010000129.1 GCA_945926705.1 uncultured Clostridia bacterium | reverse complement strand
GTCAGTCAAATCAGATTCATAAACATTGTATCCATTAACAACAGCAACTAAATTCCCACTATAGATTTCGTAATGTTTTCTATTTTCTTCATCTGTGTATTCGTAAGTCCATTCATCTATTAGCAAAGTTTGTTCAGGTATTTCTTTTAACCAAGCTTCATCTGTGTTTTTAATAACCTCAAAAACGATTTCTCTTTCAGTATCTAATTCACCTGTATAAAAACCTGTTTCTGTTACCTCATTAAGTTTCATTTTCCACCTCGCTGATTTTTTGTAGGATATCATCTAAACACTCGTTATAGTCTAAATAATTGCGTTTTTCTGCAATCTCTTTTATCTCGGTAAGGGTTTTAGAGAGCTTTCTAATTTCTGCTTCTTTAACTGTGTTAAGTGTTCTAACAAATTCAAGTTGTTTTAATGCTTCTGCCCTATCTGCTTTGGTTACTTTTAATTCAAATTCTAACCGTTTGAGTTGTTTATAGCAGCAGTTGTAACCTTTACAAGTAGTTTCAAAACTTGCAAGCCTTATTCTATATTTGAACCTTTCCAATCACAGAACCCACACCCTCTAACATCGACATCGTCAATATAAATTTCTTTATTTTCCATATCTGAATATCCTTTTTATTTTTGAAATTATCTTATGCCAACAAAACCTCTTATTTTCACAATTATCGTAAGGTAGCTTATAGCATATATTTGTATATTGGTATAAGCCGTGATATTCTACCCCATTATCTTCCACATAATATTTACAGTTAGAAACGTCTATTCCGTTAATTATTATCTGTTTATTGGTCATACCTACAATCCTCAGGACTTCTTTCTTTTAATGCTTCTTCAACTAAGTTTATTATGTTTGAATATTCAGTATTAGCACAATGAGTTTCATACTCATCCCATTCAATATCGAGATGAGAGAGTTCTTGCATTCTGATTTCTTGCATATACCATTTTAGCCTCTTGCATTCTTGCTCTGCTCGTTTGAGTTGTTTGTAGTAGCAGTTAGGCTCTATCTCACAAAAAGTATTACGCATTGAACCACAATAATTTGCTTTTGGGTACAATTCGTTAGCCTCAATTTGATAAAAATCGCACCCGCTTACATCAACGCCGTCAATCATTATCTGTTTATCTGTCATTATTTTATCCTTTCTTTTTCACCCCAAATCCAAGGTGAATTATGTAAAGAACAAGCAAAGTAAAGTTCACCATCTTCTTTTGCTTCAACTAAAAATTGACTAAAAGGTAAGGAAGATTTTTGTTCTACTAAGTAGAACCATTTTTTCTTTTGCTTATTCCAAACTTTATACTTTGCTGTTTTCCAATCAAGTTTAATTTCTTCTGTTACTGCCATTTTACTTATCCTCATAACTTGTACAATTAACAGGTATATTTTCAATGATTCCTTTTTCAGAGCATACACCTGTCATAGATTCTATTTCTAATTTAGAGCATGTAGAACAGTCTTTAAACGTTACATCAAACTCTAATCTTTTAGCAGGGATATTTAATTCTTTTGCTACTTCAACTAAGCAATCTAAATATCCTTGTCCATAGTCACAAGCTGGATTATAAAATTCATGAAATTCTTCACGCAATTTTTCTAATTTATCTTTTATATCATTCAAATCCACAAATATTATATTGTTATTCATTTTGCCTCCTTACAAATTCTATCCCGCCGAATAAATCTAATTTAATGTAACGGCATAATTGTTTATCATTGCTTATTGTTAAAAACTCGCGTTCGCTTACATCTATATCATTAACTATAATAGGTTTATCTTGCACTATTCCACCTCTTTTAAAGTGTTTTTAGCTATTTCTATTAATAGTTGTCTTTCAGACATGCTTTCGTAAGATTTTAACTTCTCTTCTCTTGCTTCTCTTGCTTCTCTTTGTTCTTTTATTTCTTGAACAAGTGCTATTGCTAATTCATTATACTCTTTATAAAGTTCATTTTCCCAACTTGGTTTATTCCACCATTCTTTTAGTTTACCAATAAATCTCATTTTTCCACCTCACTGATTTTTGTATTGCCGTTTTTGCCAATTCTTTTAGTAATTCTCATTTGGTAAGCTACATTTCTCTATTTCTTGAATATACTCACTTATTTGTTTTTTATTGTTTTCAATCCATACTTCTGTCTTAGAGATACGTTCTTCTAATTCTTTTATATGAGCTTTCCTTCTTTCCTCAGTCCATTCAAGCCATTCTTGCGGAATTTCTCCATATTTTAACATAAGGTCGGATAATTTTAAACAATCTCCATATTTCTTAAAGTTTTCAGGATTTGTTAATGCTTTCTCTATTAAACCTTTTTCAGCATCTTCTACACTTAAAAAAGTAGTATATCCTTGTTTAGAGTTAAAAGCATCGTAATATCCATTTTCTCCTTTGTAAAAACAATGAACAGAACCGTCAGACATGTCTACTCCAATAATACCTCCTGATGTTTCATAAACACCATATCTATCAGCAGTATATAACGGTACTTTTTTCTGTACTACATTTATCAAAAACTCAGCATTTGGAATGTCTTTAAACTTTTCTTTTAGAATTTCTTCTGTTGTCTTTTTAAGTTCTTTTTCCAATTCAATCTGTCGTCCGATTAATTCTTGTACTTCTGACTGAAAATGTTGTTTCTTCTCACGTAATTCCTGAATTTCCTTTTTTAAGACGGCAATTACTTCATGCTGCTTTTGAACTGGTGGCTCTTTATATATTTCTTTTAAAACTACAATGTTACCTAATTCATCATAAGGTGGCTCATCATAAGAATATCCACTTACTCGATATATTTCTTGGCATAAATATCCTTCTGAGGTTTTCTCACCCCAATAGGTATAAGCATTACCTTTTAAATCATATACATGTTCACAGTTTCTTTCTTCTACTATTTCAAACATTTCAATTTCTCCAAGTTTTTAATTATTAAATCAATATCAGATAAAGTAAACTTAATACCTGTTTCTATGTCTAAACTTCCTTGTACTTCCTCAAGATCCACCTGTTGCAGGAACTGTATATTCTTCATAGCTTATCTTATAATGATCAGGGGTTTAAATTCAATTTTATCCATTGTAATTCCTTTCTAAACTATTGCACATTGTTTATCTAATTCTTTAAGTATCGCCTTTTTATTAGAAATACTTTCAGATAGCTCTTCATCAGTAAATGGATAAACTTTACCTAAATCTTTCCAGAACTTCTCAACAATTTCCGCTCCTATAGTTCGATATCCTCCACTTTCTGAGATATATTTTCTAGGACAATTACCCATATTTAACCATGATAAATTATTTGATTGTCTATACATTCTGACAAG
>CAMEMA010000128.1 GCA_945926705.1 uncultured Clostridia bacterium | reverse complement strand
ATAACTTCGGGAGTATACTGGAAAAATGTACTTCTCTGCTTTACATAAAACTCACTATTACGGGCTTTTAAAAATTCAGCACCGTCTACTGTTATAGAAAGCGTATTTTTAACTTTTTGAAATATCATTTCAATCACTTCCTCTTAATAGAATTCAATTATTTGGTAAGATATCGCTTTTATGATTCTCATAAATAAGTGCTATTACCATCAGTGCCTACGATCTACTCTATCCTCTTATAATAATATCCGTCTGTTCCAACGCCCTCGGCATATTCATCTGAATTATCGGATATTACTAAGCCTACAAAACTTCCATTCACATCCGTGAATTTTGCCCATAGATATTTAGCTTCGGGTTTACCTGTGAAAGAAACGAGGTTGGCGATAGCTTCAACAAGCGGTGTTTGAGCTTGTACTTCAGCGGTTACATTCTCACCGCATACTTGATTTATAATCATATATTACACCTCCAATATGATCACATTAACTACAATATCCTCTGAGGGTGTTTCTTTACAAGTAAATGTAAGGGAATCTAAATCTTGATTTGAACAAATAATACCAGCTTCAGAATAAGCATCTTGATTTGGTGGGGTAGGGGATACGATAACAGTATTTGTTGCGTTAACTCCTAACACTTCTATCATCTGTGTCTTTTCATTCCAAGACGCTGTATTTAATGTAAGTGTAGCTGTTTTATGCTTTAATTGTTTCCCATCAATTTCGAAGGTTAAAGAATTGTTTAATTGTTCTTTAGTAACGCTTCCATTGGGCATAACATATTCCCAAAATTGCCAGTAATCATTTGCTTCGATGGTAGGAATATTGCCCATATTATTATCTGTCTTGGAAACGTACATACCCCCATTAAACCAAACAAGAGCGGAAATGTCGTATGTTGTTGATGAATTCCACTCACCATTCCAAACCAAATTTGAACCAGGTTCTCCTTTGTCGCCTTTAAGACTTAACTTACTCCAATATGCAGTTGCAGTAGGGGAAATACCTTTAATACCAGCTCCATTATTGTCATTAACGCACAAATATATATCAACTGATCCATTATTTGAGTATGTAACAATATTACATTGGAAATATGTAGTTGATGCATTATAAACGTCCTTGACAGTTAATCGTTTCATATAATTAAGAATACCTGTTTTACAGGTAGTAACATAATTTGAAATTTCTGTCTTCTTGTTTTCACAAAAAACAGTAATGTCCTCTTTAAGAGTTGTAACTAAATTAACTGTATTATCTCTAAAATACTTTTGCATATAAGCTACACTTTGAAGAATTGTATTTAATTTTTCAACAGACAAGATTTTATCTTTAAGTTTCACCATTAATTCAGATAATCTTGCTTGTTCAGAAGAAGTGAGAACGGTTTTCTTATTTTTTAAAGATTGATATTCTTCTATATCAGGTATATCCTCAACTCCATAATCACTTACTTCTGTAAAATCATCTATCTCAAAATTATTGGATTCATTAAATTTACTGTATTGCGTAGAGGAATCTAAAATACTCTTGCCCAATGAAATCCTCCTTTCTTTTATTCAACTATCATTGCAAACACACCTATGCGATTATTTTGTTGCTGAAGTCTAATCATTATTTGTTCTGTTCCTGTATAATTTATTTCATCAGATACTACATGTGCTGTGTATATTCCCATAGGCTTCCATGCATGTATTCTGTTTTGATAATAATTTAAATAAATCTGTTGTCCGGCATTGTTTTCAAGCATAAAAAAAGTAACTCCATCATTAATACCTTCTACCCATATATTAATTGTAAAGTTACTGTCAATAACAAATCCTTCTCTAAAGATAGCCAACGAATTTTCAGTCAATAAATTTAATTTTTCGCTATTTTCTAAATTATCAACAACAGGTTCATTATTAATATCAACAAAAAAACCATTACCTATAATTTCACCTATAATTCTTGTTACGTTCCATGTGATCTTTGCATAGGGCTTGTTATAAAATGTTTCAACTTGTACATTAAAATTAACTGAAGGTCGTACATACTCAACCGAGAATTTAATTAAACCAGAACCGACCTCAATATTATCGGCAGTCGTTACAATGCATTGTGTATAGTATGTTTGATCGTTATCAAGAGAAGTCGTAAAAGTATATTCTAAGTTTTTAGTTGTTAAATAAGGACTTCTTTCAATAACTATTTGACTAAAATCATATAAAATAAATTGAAATTGTTTTATTTTTGTTCCTGTAGGATGATAATAGTTAGCAGACAAACTTAAGTTTTGAGTAAAAATAACATCACCATCGTTTAAATTTACAGTAACGGTAGGGGAGGGGACAATGTGGAATATTTTCCATTCACTTTCCGCATAATTCCTATCTACGTTTGAAGCAACATCGTTATATACTGTAATTTTAAATTTATATTCACCAATGTCTAAAGCAACTGGCAGTATATATAAAGGAGTATATGAAGTAATTTCACCTGAGTCATAAACAGCTTCACCAGTTGAATTATTTCTTATAACAACTCTGTAAGCATACATCATATCTCCAGAGTTTTTCCATGAAAATGTTATTTTATCATCTATGGCATAGTTGTTGTTGTCTGGTAAAATACTCAGTGGACGATAAATCAGTTCAAACATCTCCTTTCTAAAGTTTATTAATTGAACCCAACGGTTCTTATAAAAAAATGAGAGGGGATATTAGCCCCTCTCATAGTTCTCATCACGTAAAAGCACCCATCGACTCGAAATTTATTGTAAACGATTACTCATAATCTGCATTTCCCTAATAAACTCTTCGGGATTATTAGCTTTAACAACTGTATTGTAGAGTTTTATACTCCGAGAATTGTCTACATTTTGTGGAGTGTAATTTTTGAATTGTGGAATATTTAATGGTTTATAAGCCCTTGTGACAGAAGGGGGAATATAATTGTTTCTCAAAAGCTTAGTGAACGAATCAACGATAGTATTAATCTGTTCAGATGTAACAACGCCTTCACCTTCTTTTAATATTGCAGGGACTTCAAAACTTTTTAATTCAAGCTCATTTAAGGCTAATTTTTTAAAAAGTTTTTCTTTCTCTGTTAAAGAAGTATTGTCTCCTACAAATCCCGATTTCATACCATCATGTTTCTTTATCGTAGTAGTTAAGGCTTGTTTTAAACCAACACTTTCATCTTTGCCAGCTTCTTCTCTTGCTGTCAAATAATTATCACTGGTACTTGCTGTAACCGTACCATCACTCCAAGTATAATATGTAATTCTTTGTGAAGAACCACTTGCAGAATGACCTCCTGAACCTGAACCACCGCCTGAAGATCCTGTCACGCCAACTCCGCTAATATTAACC
>CAMEMA010000127.1 GCA_945926705.1 uncultured Clostridia bacterium | reverse complement strand
TGCCTTAAAAATATAAATTTCAACATTAAATCCGGTGAAGTTGTGGGAATAACCGGTGGTACTGGAACAGGAAAAAGCACTTTAGTTCATTTAATACCCAGATTATATGATGTCTGCAAGGGTGAAGTATGTGTAGGAGGATTAAATGTAAAGAATTATGATATAAAGTCTCTGAGAAATTCCGTAGCAATGGTTCTACAAAAAAACACCTTATTTTCCGGAACTGTAAAAGAAAATTTAAGATGGGGAAATGAAAAAGCTTCGGATGAAGAGTTGGAGTACGTTTGTAGTCTCGCTCAGGCTGATGAATTTGTCCAAAATATGCCTAAAAAATATGATACTTACATTGAACAAGGAGGTTCCAATGTTTCTGGTGGACAAAAACAAAGGCTCTGCATAGCGCGTGCGCTTTTGAAAAAACCTAAAATACTTATCTTAGATGATGCAACTAGTGCCGTAGACACAAAAACAGATTCAATGATACAAAAAGCATTTAAAGAAAATTTACCTGACACTACAAAAATAATAATTTCACAAAGGATTTCGTCAGTTCAGTCAGCAGATAAAATAATAGTTATGAATGGCGGACAAATTTCGGGGATCGGTACTCATGAATATTTGCTGGATAATTGTGACATATATCGAGAAATATTTGAATTACAACAAAAAGGAGGAATTTTAAATTGAAAAATGAAATAGAAAAAAGAATAGATTTTAAAGTTGTTAAGAGACTTTTTTCATATATACTAAAATATAAAATTAAACTTGCTATGGTTTGTATTTTTATTTTTATGAGCGCTGCGGTTTCGTCCATATCTTCATTATTCTTACAAACTCTAATAGACGGCTATATTTATCCCTTGCTTTTAGAGTCAGAACCCAATTTTTCCGGTCTTTTGAAATCCATTGTAATAATGGCAATTATATATTTGGTAGGAGCTGCTTCAACTCTTGCCTATAATATTCTAATGGCGTCAATTTCTCAGAGAGTTCTTAAAAACATACGTGATGATATGTTTTCTCATATGCAAACACTTCCAATTAAATATTTTGACAGCCATTCTCACGGTGATATTATGAGCTGTTATACAAACGACACGGATACTTTGCGACAAATGATTTCTCAAAGTTTACCAAATTTATTTTTTTCTTTAGTAACCATTGTGACTATATTTTTTTCTATGCTTTACATAAGCATTTGGCTTGCTTTGCTTGTCTTGTTATTTGTTTTATTAATAATTAAAATCATTTCAAAATCAATAAAGAAAAGTGAAAATCAATTTATGGAACAGCAGAATGATTTAGGAGATGTTAACGGATACGTAGAAGAAATGATTAACGGTCAGAAAGTTATAAAAGTTTTTTGCTATGAGGACAAGTCTGTAGAAAGATTCAAGTGTAAAAATAATAAACTTTGTAAGAGCAGTACAGTTGCAAATTCATGTACTAATACACTTATGGCTGCTATGATGCACGTTGGTTATATTTTATACTTTATTCTTACTATAGTGGGAGGTTGGATGGCACTTAATAAGGTTCCTAACATATGCTTAACAGGTAAAAATATTATAACTTTAGGTATGATAGCCTCATTTTTACAACTTTCAATTAATTTTATAAATCCCATTAGCAGAATTGCTCAACAATTTAATTCCGTAATTATGGCATTGGCAGGTGCAAAGCGTATTTTTAGTTTTATGGATGAAAAAAGTGAGCATGACGAAGGTAATGTTAAACTTGTAAGCCTCAGTACAAACACTCAAAAAAATAAGTCTTTAGATAATTTGCAAAATTGGGCTTGGAAAATTCCATGCTCTGGTGGCAAGTATATTTATAGAAATTTAGAGGGAAAAGTAATATTTTCAAATGTTAATTTTGGTTATACTTCGAAAAAAATGGTACTTCATAATATAAACATTAATGTAAATCCGGGTCAAAAGGTAGCATTTGTTGGAGGAACCGGAGCCGGCAAAACTACCATAACCAATCTTATAAACCGATTTTATGATTTAAACGGAGGCTCTATACTTTACGACGGGATTAATATAGAAAAAATCAGAAAACCTGATTTAAGACGTTCTCTAGGAGTAGTACTGCAAGATGTAAAATTATTTACCGGAACCGTAATGGAGAACATTCGATACGGTAAACCTCATGCTTCCGATAAAGAATGCATTGAGGCAGCTAAATTAGTAAACGCACATAATTTCATAGATACACTTCCCCAAAAATATGATACTGTTATAAATGGAAATGAAAGCAACCTTTCACAAGGCCAAAAACAGTTAATTTCTATAGCAAGAGCAGCTGTAGCCAATCCGCCTGTAATGATTTTAGACGAAGCTACCTCCTCGGTAGATACCAAAACCGAACTAATGATTCAAAAAGGAATGGATGCTCTTATGAAAGGAAAAACTGTTTTTGTTATAGCGCATAGACTGTCTACAATTAAAAATTCTGATAAAATAATAGTATTAAAAAAAGGACGTATTGTTGAAGAAGGAACGCATGATGAACTTATTAATTTAAAAGGAGAATATTATCAGTTATATACAGGTAATTTTTCAATAAAATCTGCATAGCATAAATGAAATATGTAAAATTATATAAATAATAAATAAACATCCCCCGGTTATACATAGCCAGGGGATTTTATCATAAATCTAATTTTCTTTAGTCGGTTTACAAGCTGTTTTTAATTTATCAAGTACATAGTCTGTATCTGTATAACCAAGTTTTTTGGCGTAGCCTCTATATATTTTAATAGACTTAACAATATCTTTACGTTGGCTAGCATCTAATTTGTCTACTAAATCATCTAGATTAGATTTTAAATGATCGAAATACTCTATTCCTTTTTGTTTAAATTTATTCAAGTGCTCGTTTTTTATACCTGCACTACTACCAAGATTAATAATGGTGTACAGAGTACGAATAGCCGTGATAGTTTCTCTAAAGTCTAGTTGAGATATTTCTGCCTCAGGTCTAACGTAACACGGAAACCCTGACGACATGGCAGCAATAAGTTCAGAGTCATATTTCTTAGATAGCATCAATTTCTTAGATAGCATCAACTGTGCTGTAAATGTACTCGCTTTTTTTGCATTGTCTTTTGTAGGATTTTTAAAAAAACCTTCCATAATTTTTTCCAAAGGATTTTGTGCACAAAATATTTCTAATTTACCAAGTACATATTCTGCATCTGTATAACCAAGTTTGTTGGCGTAGCCTCTATATATTTCAATAGACTTAACAACCATGTTACTATCTGTAGAATTCAAATTTACTTTATTATTATCTAGCATCCATTTTAAATGATCGAAATACTCTATTCCTTTTTGTTTAAATTTATTCAAGTGCTC
>CAMEMA010000126.1 GCA_945926705.1 uncultured Clostridia bacterium | reverse complement strand
CTTAAAAAATTAGAACCAATTTGTTGTCCAATTTGGTTCTTATTTTTTTAAGTGACAATATGTTAGCTTCATTTTCAGCTATTCTGCGTTGAATTTTTGAAATTTTTAAAGAATTTTCTCTGATTTCTCTGCTTATACGTTTTTGCTCCCATGTATCACTCCAATCAGAGTTGTAAAATTTATTTTGCAAAGACTCCTTAATTTGAAGTAAACAGCTAAGTTGATAATCGAGATCTGAACGCACAGAATTTTCAAGCCTTGAGATTTTTCTTTCATTTTCTCTTATTTTTCCTCTGATGTTTCTTTCTTTTTTACATTGTTTCAGTACTTTTTGCTGAATAGCTTCTGCCCTGGCTTTTTCGTGTTGAGCTACTCTTGCTGAGGTTTCTGATGCGAGCGATGTCGCAAGTGCTGTGGTTCCTGCTACAACTAATGCTGTTCCTAAAATGGTATCTAAAAATTTTCCCATAATTAAAAATCTCCTTAATAATTTTATAAGATATTTCTTATGCAGTTTCTTTTATTTTAACATGTAATTAATTTAAAGTCAATAATTAAAATAATAAGTCATAATAACTGCATCTTCAATTGGTAATTCGTAAAAATTTTTTCTTAAGCCTACTTTTTTAAAACCTAAATTTTTATAAACAGATATTGCGGGAAAATTTGATTTCCTGACTTCCAAAGAAAGAAATTCCAATTTATTTTTATAAGAATAATCAATAAGCGTTTTTGTAAGCTCAGTTCCGATTCCTTTTTTTCGGTATTCCGGAATTACTGCAATGTTATACACGTATCCTTCTGTTTTTGCTGCAATGTACATTCCGGAAAATCCTAATATACAGTCAGTTAATTGTGTTTTGGCCACGAAAAACTTCGAGTAGGAATCTCCAAAAGCGATTTTAAACGAATTTTCTGACCATGGAATGGAAAAACATTGTTTCTCTATTTTTACAAGTTCAGGAATGTCTTGTTTTAACATTTTAACAATTTTTATATTTTCCAAACATAGTCACATCTTTTCTAAGTACTGTTTAAATATAAGCTTAATTTTTTGCATCATACCAACTATTTCCTACGGCAATGTGAACTTTAAGAGGTACACTCATTTTTATTGCGTTTTCCATCTCTTGTTTTAACAATTCTTTTACATAGTCTGATTCTTTTATCGGCGATTCCAATATCAGTTCATCGTGAATTTGCAAAATGAGTTTCGATTTTAATTTTTCTCTTTTCAACCTATTATATGTGTTTATCATAGCGATTTTTATAATGTCTGCCGCACTGCCTTGGATAGGCATATTTCTCGCTACTCTTTCCCCAAACATGCGAAGAACACGGCTGGAAGATTCCAATTCCGGAAGATATCTTCTTCTATGCAGCATAGTTTCGGCATATCCTTTTTCTTTGGCTGTATTTATTGCTTTGTGCATATATTCATTTACGCCTTTGTAATGTAAAAGATACTTGTTTATATAGTTTTGAGCATCATATCTGCCTATTTTTAAATCCTGAGCCAGTGAAAAAGCACTTATGCCATATACTATTCCAAAATTTACTGCTTTGGCTCTGGAACGCATTTCCGGAGTTACCATTTCAATCGGAATGTTTAAAATTTGAGAAGCAGTTATGGAGTGAATGTCTTTGTCATTTACAAAAGCATCAATCATATTGGAATCTTGAGAAACATGAGCAAGAATTCTTAGTTCGATTTGTGAATAATCGGCGTCTATGAGAATATTTCCCGGTTTCGCTTTGAAAAATTTTCTTAAATGTCTTCCTCTTTCGGTTCTTACCGGTATATTTTGTAAATTTGGTTCCGTAGAACTAATTCTCCCCGTACGGGTTTCGGTCTGATTAAACGAAGAATGAATTCTTCCTTTTTCTGTTATAAGATTTATCATGCCGTCGCAGTAAGTGGACTTAAGTTTTGAAAGCGCCCTGTGTTCAAGAATCAAATCTATTATTTCATGGTATCTTCTTAAACTTTCCAAAGACTCTGCACTTGTTGAATAACCGGTTTTTCCTTTTTTACTTTTTGGAAGACCTAATTTTTCAAACAGTACTGTACTTAACTGTTTTGGAGAATTTATGTTAAATTCAAATCCTACAACGTTATATATAAGTTTTTTCAGCTCAAAAAGTTTTTTTTCAAGTTCCTTTCCATAAAGTTCAATTCCTGACTTATCTACGGCAAAACCTTCATTTTCCATAGAGGCCAATACTTCTGCCAACGGCTGTTCTATCATTGAGAGCAATTCTGATTGGCAACGCTTTTCGAGTTCATTACTTAAAATGGGAAACAATTTCTTAATTAAAAATAATTTTTTTGCAGGGGTAATATCTTCTTCATTTTCAGAAAAACTTATTTCAGGAAAAGATAATAAGTACTTTTCAGCAGCTTGCAAAATATCATAGTTTTTAGAAGAAGGATTTAAAAGATAAAGCGCAAGCATGATGTCAAATTTTTTACCTTTTAAATCGGAATTAATTTTTAATAGTTCTCTGTATATTTTTTTAATGTCATAGGTTACTTTTTTTAAGTCCGATTTTTTAAGATAATATAAAAATTTCTCGAAATTTACATCATCATCTGAGTCAATAAAGTAGATAGAATTCATATGTTCAAAATAAATCTTTTTTATATCATTTTCTTTGTACGTGACATAAAAATATACTGTATCTCCGGATATTTTATCAATTACATCTGCGTGACTCTTTAGCGAAAAGACATCTATTTTATCTGCTTCTTTTTTACTTTCTTCCGGTATAAATTTTTCAATAAGTGAAAAAAACTCTAAATCTACCATCATTTTTTTTGCTTGGACTGCATCAACTGCTTTGGGAATATAATCGCTGTCTTGGATTTCAATCGGTACATCTTTATTTATTTGACCAAGTTTGTAACTCATAAATGCGTCTTTTTTGCCGATTAATAATTTATTTTTTAAACTGTCTTTTATTTCATTTGTGTTTTCAAGATTTTCATAGATACTTTCTAAACTTCCAAACTTTAAAACAAGTTCTTTAGCTGTTTTTTCTCCTATTCCTTTTACTCCCGGAATATTGTCGGATGTATCGCCCTGAAGAGCTTTTATGTCAATTAACGATTTAGGAGGTAATTTGTAAATTTCTTGGATTTTTTCTTCGTCATAAAGAGTTGACTCCGCTTTTCCAAATTTTGTAGAAGCTATGCGTACAGTTATGTCTTTTGATATCAACTGCAAAATGTCTTTATCTCCTGTTGCGAGAACACATTTGTAATTGTTTTCTTTACAGTATTCTGCAAAAGTTCCAAGGATATCATCTGCCTCATATCCTTCAGCTGTTATTAGACTATATCCGAGAAATGTCAATAACTCCTTAAG
>CAMEMA010000125.1 GCA_945926705.1 uncultured Clostridia bacterium | reverse complement strand
CCTTTTGATTCTGTATCATTTCTTTTCTTGCCTTTTTTATATGGGTTTACAAAAACAACTTTTCCACTTTTATAATGCCTATAGTGTCCATGAACTTGCCAACAGTCACAATTAATTTTTCTTTTCAAACCTTGTTTTTCTGAACTAACATATTTTACAATATCTTTAAATAAATATATATTGCTTTCCGTTTTTTGCTTTTTTATTTTCGTAGCATTTTTTGTATTTGTTTTGTCTTTAACCTCAGTTTCAACTTCTAATATATTTCTTTCACTTATTTTTTTCATAATATATTTCATTAATTTTGAAAAAAACCTAAGAACATTGAAAGCGTAATCTTCATCCTCGTAATAAGTCAAAAATTTTTTATTTTCTTTATTTATTGGATTATATTGATATCTTGCAAAAAAATCATTTATTTCAATAGATATCCAATTTTCACCTTTTCTAACTTTTAAATATCTGTCTTCGCTCAAACAAAAATAAAAATCATGGAAAATGAAATCATAATCTTCTTTAAAATCATCACGAAAACTGATGTCTTTCCAAAAAGAATTTATTTCTTGATTGCTTAATACTATTTGCGGTAAAGAACTATCAAAATCTAACATATGTTTCCACCTTGCCTTTCAGTGTTGCCTAAACAGTTATTTGTGGCAATCCGATAGGCTTTCGGACTTTCGGGAGCTACCCTAGCCACGACAATATTATAGCATAATCAAAGCAGTTTTTCCACCTTGATTTTTACTTTCTTGCTTAATCTGTAAACGGTTGATGCGGAAATATTCATACGCTCCGCACATTCTTCCAAGGGTATATTATTGGCTCTCATGTTAAATAAAGCCAATTCCTCGTTTGTGAAATTACTCTGTTCCCGGATGCAATCAAGCTCCGGCTTTGTAAAATCACAAATCTTCAATTTTCATCCCTCATTCTTACAAAAAAGAATTTTCACGACTGCACTTTTCATACACTGTCTTGATATGCTTTATTGCCATTACTGCAAGGTTGTTTTTAAAGTACGGGTGTTCATCACAAAATTTCTCGTAAACGTCAATATCAAGTAGTATCTGGTCAAAATGTTCCTTGGTGTGCTTTACATCATGCAATATTTCATCATCAAATCTTAATATTCTGTATCGTGATGTAACCGCCGAACTTTCTCCGACTTCCCTTTTGACTTCCTCAACATCTTTTTCAACCTTTTCAAGTTTGGTTATGATTTCTCTGTTTAGAGTGTTTCCTAACCAAGTCCACGGATTAATTTTGATAGGTGAAATTTCTATCAAACTCATGAGAATAACAATGCAAATTGCAATCATTCCCCCGTTGTCTCTAATCAATAAAGCAATATCATTTAAAGTCATTTGTAAATTATCCTTTCGTCCAATAGTAAATCGGTATTTCCTTTCCACTATCCCATGAATCGTAGTATTTTCCGTCCACCACGCACACCACATGACCGTCAATAGCTAGTATGTATGTGCCGTGTGGGTTATCTTGACAGAAATCCTCTACCGTGTATACGCTTTTACCCTTATCATCAATTAAATACTGTTTGCAATCTCTTGACTTAAGGTAAGCACCCCATACATGATTTGCGTTTGGCATATCGCACCGCATAAAGCCGTACATAGCCAATTCCGCATAAGTTGTCTCCCAATCCTGCCCTAATGCCTTTGATATTGCTCTTACAACGCAATCGCCGACACGATTTCCAGAAATAGGATTAGGGTTGTATTGTTGCCACATTACTAATCCCCCTTTGCGTTTTCATATCTTTGTGCCGCACCCCTAGCAGCCGCCGCTTGTTGCCTATCCCATTTGGCAATTTGGATTCTGTCAGCCAATGGACGCAGATTGTTTTTATCGCAATACTCTTGATATGCCTTATTCTGCTTTGCAAGTAATGCTGATTTTCTTTGATAATCCATATCTAAATCAAATTTCAGCTTATCATCCTTGCAATTATCAACAGATTCTTTCAATCCCATAACTTCACGCTTTGTATTTCTGATACGTCTTTCAAGCGTTCTTTGTCTTTGCTCTTTTTCGTACTGCTTGCGGTTTTCTTCGGAATCGTATTGCTCAAATGGATTGTCCATATTATCGAACCACGGACTTACCGAATGCCTGCAATTTATGCCCGATAATCCCGTAGCCGTTCCCAACGCTGGCATACCTTCGTCTGTGCTTTCCAATTCTTGACGAGTGAATATTTTACCTTGCCATACTTGGTGGCTTGGTCTTGCTCCTAAATGGCTTGATATGATAAATTTATCCACGCCCATTTCCTCGGCTCTTGCCATCTGTATTTGGGATGTGGCTTGCGATATACCTGTTCTGACAGCACGTAATGTTGCCGTTTCTATTGTATCTTCATGCCCTGTTGGATAAGTAATGGTTACTCCATCAGAAACAATATTATTTAGAACTTCTTTTACCGCTTGCGTATATGACAATGCACCTGTACTGACAAGATTGTATGCTTTATCCAATTCTGACAGAAAAAGCCTTTGCGCTTGCTCCGCAGTGCTTCGTGTGAAGTTGTTCCATTCCCCCAGAGTGGCTTCGTAATTCCGTTGCATCAATCTTATTAACTCAGACCAACTGACTGATATATTTTATCGTCATAGTCAAGTGCCTTTACCCCTGCATCTTCCATAGCTTCTGCAATCTCGGTCTGTTGCAACTTTGTAGCCTTGGCAATGTCCTTTTGAATGTCCTCTAACAAATAACCTGCCTGTTGGAGATTTTCAATGGCCCATTTGTCCGTTGCTGTCAGAAGATAATCTTCACCTCTACCAATACGAAGCATTATACGATTAACAATACGCTTTACAATATCGCTATGAAGTTTAGACGCCAACTCTTCTGCACCTTCTGATATATGTAGTAAATAATCAGGACTTAAAATAATATCATCTCCCAACTAATATTGAATATAATTCGTTACCGGAGCGACCTTTTCCTAAATGATATTCAATCTTCTTTTTAGTTACATTTAAAATCTCACACCACTCAGCCAATGTATGGCTTTCACCGTGAAACCGGAATACCAATGAGCAAATTGCTTGATAAAGCTGTAAAAATGCTTTTGGAAAGCGTAGAGAGGGCTTAACGCTCTCTTTTTTTATTATACTCCGTTTATTGATATTTTTTTGTATACACCTTTGCCATCTTCAAGGTTATCTTTATATGTAGTTCGCTAAATTGGAATACAAATGTGTTAAATAGCAATTTGGAAACAGTGAGTAGCAATTTGATATCAATGAAAACGATGGGCGAAACAGAAATGTCCTGTGTCGAATACTTTATCAACAACGTATATCATACTTTGGTTGTGGATACAGCCAACATAATAAGCGGAGTGTTTGTTAACAACCAATATGTAGCATACATAG
>CAMEMA010000124.1 GCA_945926705.1 uncultured Clostridia bacterium | reverse complement strand
TGGGAAGTAGTAGAACAAAATCAGCAAATATAGTAGGTCAAACTATGAAGCTTAATCCACATGGTGACAGTGCTATTTACGATACCATGGTTCGCATGAGTAGAGGGTACGAAGCATTGTTGTATCCCTATGTTGATTCAAAAGGCAATTTCGGCAAATTTTATTCACGTGATATGGCATGTGCCGCCTCCAGATATACGGAAGCTAAGCTTGAAAGTATCTGCAAAGAACTTTTTAAAGATATAGACAAAGATACGGTTGATTTTGTTCCTAATTACGATAATACATTAGAAGAACCTTCATTATTGCCGTGTACGTTTCCATCTGTGCTTGTAAATTCCAACACAGGTATAGCAGTGGGTATGGCAAGTTCTATTTGTCCTTTTAATCTTAAAGAAGTTTGTGATACAACTATAGCTTATATAAAAAATCGTGAATGTGATATTTCTAAAACGCTGATAGCTCCTGATTTTCCCGGTGAAGGAGAAATAGTTTATGATAAAGAAAAAATAGAATCTATTTATAATACCGGACGAGGTGGAATAAAGGTACGTTCTCGTTATCGATATGATAAAAAATATAATTGTATAGATATATTAAATATTCCTCCCACAACTACAAGTGAAGTTATAATAGAAAAAATAGCAGAGCTTGTTAAATTGGGAAAAATTCGTGAAATTTCCGATGTACGTGATGAAACAGGTCTTGAAGGATTAAAAATTACAATTGACCTTAAACGAGGAATTGACCCTGATAAATTAATGGCAAAGCTTTTTAAGTTAACTCCTCTTGAAGATACTTTTTCTTGTAACTTCAATATATTGGTTGGTGGAACACCGAAAGTAATGGGAGTTCGTGGAATACTCGAAGAATGGACAGAGTTTAGGAAAGAGTGTATAAGAAGAAGGACGTTTTTTGACCTTAATAAGAAAAAATCAAAACTTCATATTTTGAAAGGTTTAGCAAAAATTTTACTTGATATAGATAAAGCAATTGATATAATCAAAAAAACACAAGAAGAAACAAAAGTTGTGCCTAATTTGATGAAGGGTTTTTCAATAGACGAAATTCAGGCTGAAAGTGTATCTGAGATAAAACTGCGTCACTTAAACCGAGAATATATTTTAAAAAGAACGAATGAAACGGAAATACTTGAAAAAGAAATAAAGGAACTTGAAAGTATTCTATCTGATAAAAATAAAATTTATGAAATAATAATCAAAGAACTTAGCGAAGTTTCAAATCAATATGGTAAGCCTAGAAAAAGTCTCTTGGTATACCCTGAAGATACTCAAGAATATGATTTTAACGAAGTAATCCCTAATTATCCGGTTAAATTTTTTATTACAAAAGAAGGATATTTCAAAAAAATTACTCCACAGTCTTTTAAAATGAATTCAGAACAAAAGTTGAAGAGTGATGACGAGATTGCGCAAGAAATTTCTGGGGAAAATCATTCTGATTTGCTGTTTTTTACAGATAAATGTCAAGTGTACAAGGCGAAAGGTTATACATTTTCTGACACAAAAGCAAGTGCTATGGGAGAGTATATCCCGGCAGTTCTTTCTTTTGACAAAAATGAAAAAGCAGTTTATATGGCAGTTACAAATGATTATTCCGGATTTATGATGTTTTTCTTTGAGAGCGGAAGAGTTTCCAAAGTGGATATGAAATCATATTTTACAAAAACAAACCGTAAGAAACTTATAAAAGCTTATAGCGATAAAGAAAATATTGTGGGAGCTTTTTACATGGCATGTGACCAAGATTTTATTCTTACTTCATCTTCAGGTAAAATTTTGATTTTCAATTCGTCATTGATAAATTTACAGCAATCCAAAAATACACAAGGGGTAGCCGTTATGAAGCAGAAAAAAGGCCATAGACTCATAAAAGTGAAAAAATATATTTCAGGAGAATTTGTTGAGGAAATAATTTATAGAGCTAAAAACATTCCTGCAGTAGGTAAAATCCCGTCGAGTGAACAAATAACTTGCGAACAGCTTACTTTGCAGTAAAGGAGATTGTATTTTATGAAAAGAGTATTTTTAATAGTTCTTGACAGTGTGGGCATAGGAGAAATGCCTGATGCGTCTGATTACGGCGATTTAGGAAGTAATACTGTTAAAGCTTGCTTTTATAATAAAAATTTTAGCATGCCAAATATGAAAAAAATGGGTCTTTTTAACATTGATGGAATGGATTACGAAGAATCTGAAAAAGAGCCAATTGCTTCGTTTGCTCGAATGAAAGAGGTTTCAAAAGGAAAAGATACCATAATAGGTCATTGGGAAATAGCAGGCATTGAATCAAAAAAACCTTTACCGACATATCCTAACGGATTTCCAAATGAAGTAATTGATAAATTTAAACGCAGAACCGAAAGAGACATTCTTTGTAATAAACCTTATTCGGGTACTGAAGTTATAAAAAAATATGGAAAAGAAAGTGTTGAAACAGGAAAACTTATAGTTTACACTTCTGCTGACAGTGTGTTTCAAGTTGCTGCTCATGAAGATGTTGTACCGGTTGAAAAATTGTATGAGTATTGCCAAATTGCAAGAGAAATTTTGCAAGGTGATAATGGAGTCGGAAGAGTTATAGCCAGACCCTTTATTGGAGAATATCCAAATTACAAACGTACTACAAATCGTCATGATTTTGCTTTAGCTCCTTCTGGAAAGACCATTCTTGATTTTATAAAAGAGAACGAAAAAGATGTAATTGCAGTTGGTAAAATAAGTGATATTTTTGCAGGAAGAGGTGTTACAGAAAAAATTTTAACCAAAGGAAATAAAGAGGGAATAGATAAAATTCTTGATATAATGGATAGAGATTTTGAAGGTTTGTGTTTTGTAAATTTGGTTGATTTTGATATGCTTTATGGTCACAGAAACAATGTGGATGGATATGCAGAAGCTTTATCTTTTTTTGATAAAAGTCTTGAAAAAATACTTAAAAAGCTTCATAAAGATGATATTTTAATCATAACGGCAGATCATGGTTGTGATCCAACAACTTCCTCCACAGACCATTCTCGTGAATATACTCCTATGATTATTTACGGAAATAATATAAAACAAGGAATAAATCTTCATACAAGAACCGGATTTTACGATATCGGAGCAACAGTTTTGGATTATCTAGAAATTACCGGAGAGAACATTAGTGGAAAATCATTTTTAAAAGAGGTGACTAATCATAGTGAAGAAAAGACGTGATTTATCAGTAATTTGGGTAAAAAAAGTTTTAATATGTACGGTAAGTTTGATTTTGTTGGGAATAGGATGCGGAATAAACATTGTAACTTGTCTTGGAGCCGACCCTATAACCGTTTTTTATGATGGATTGAGTAAAGCTACAGGTTTGAGTGTTGGAATTACTGCCAGTATACTTAATGCACTGTTGGTAATTACAGTTTTTTGTATAAAC
>CAMEMA010000123.1 GCA_945926705.1 uncultured Clostridia bacterium | reverse complement strand
AACATTTTCCATAGTCGGAGTTAAAGCATACTTATTGATGTTGGTACCTACATCCCCTCTTGCGTTCTCATAGGGCGTGTTTTCCAATCTGTCAAAAATATCACAATATAAGCCGTTAATTTCTGTCATGGCTTTTATAACTTGCGGATATAATCTTTGTGTAGGTTGTATTAAATGTCTGAACATGTGTTTTTACTCTATAATATTTACAAAAGGTTCAAGTTGTTTGGCAAAATCATATAAATGCTTACAAATTCCCGGGATAAATTCCGGATTCACTTCAGGTCTGCCTAAAGGCGGGGGAGGGGTTTTTCTTGTATAAACTTTTGGAGGCCCACCATAAAGTGCTTGTTGAGCTCTATCCTCCCACGAAAATCTGAATTGAAAATCCGGGCAATTTTTAACCACAACTCCGGAAAATAATTTTGAATTTTTATCCGGAGCATATATGACAAAATTACCTAAACCTTCTATTGTAGGACAATAAACTTCATCATTTTGAATTTGTTCTATTTTAAGAATCTTATGATTATAGAAAACTTCTTTTTCAGCTTGGTTTAATAACTTAGTCTTAGTAAGACTTCCCGTATTTGTACTTATTTTACCTATATCAGTTATCAGTTTTTTCTCTAACTCAAAAGCTGCCTGTTCATTTAATCCGTAATGTTGTTTAACAATAACAGGTTCATATCCGTTATTAAGTAAATTTCTTAAATAATCATAGAATAATTTATTTTCTTTATTATTTTCATTTAAACAATTTTTTAAATGACTGTAAGCCCTGTTTAATCTTCCTTTTCCAACATAAAAAGGCTGATAAGAAAATTCTACATCGCTGTATTTATAATTTCCCGGTTTAGTAGGGTCAAGATAAACATAAACATAGTAATCTTCTTTATTATTATATTTTCTAATTCGCTGCCATTTTTTATTTGCTTTTTGAAATAATTTATCATTATCTTTATATCCGTATAAAGCCATTAATGATTGACCCTCTTTTAAATTTTGGGCTTCAACCCATTCTCCTTGTTTAGTTAAAAAGAGATGGTCTTTTGTAGTTTTAATTTGTTCTCCATTATCTAAAGTTATTTTTAAAAGTTCTTCATTATCAGATTTTTTCTCACAGCATAATAACTTAGCAATCTCAAATTTATTTGAGGTTGTATTAAAACTGATTACTTCTATATTAGTTTGTCCTTCTAATTCTTTCAATGTTGCTGTTTCACCATTCCCAAGCATAATGCGGGTATCACCCGTAAAACAATTACATCTCACTTTAACAGGATTTTTGAATAAAGAAGGTTTTCTAAAATAATATTTTTGATTTTTATACTCTATAACTGCCCAATTAGAATCTTCTAATCTGTCACCAAATTTAACGTCCATAAATTGAATATAATCGGTATAAATCGGAACAGGTTTAGCTTTTTCTCCTTTTTTCCTTCTAACTGCGTTTTGAACCTGAGTAGTGTACGACCGGCATTGAATAGTGAATAATATACTTTTAATACCCCTAAAAGGAATTATGCCTATTTCGGAAATAAATTCGGCATTAGGATAATTTCTTCTCCATGTTGCAAATTCTCCCGTACTATCTACTAATTGTTTAAATGTCATTGTCATAATTATGAAAGTCCTTTTCTTGCGGCAGCTATGGCTATTTCTTTAGTTCTATAAAGATATTGAAGTCCATAAAAAGTTCCTGTTTGTGTTTTATACTCTATAACGGCAGCACGTTTTCCGGCTACCCGAATAACGTTTACCACTTTTATGTTCTCCATTGCTTCATTTAATTCTTTCAAGGTTTACATTCCTATCATGTCATACCAATTACTACGTTCAATTTGATATGTATTAACGGTTTCTTTAAGTTGTCTGCCATAAGCCAACATATCATCCGTTGTAACATCTACAGGTAAGCTTTCAAATTTTGTAATGGCTTTTATACTACCAAGGGATGATAACAGAACTGAACCAAACCATGTTTCAAAGAATTCATCGGATTCATTTAATTCTTTAATGGCTTTATATGCAGATGTATAAGATATCGTTACATTTGCTTCACCATCAAATTGTGTTCTTTGCAATTCAAATTTAAGCGAATCTATACATAATGAAGCCTGAGCGGAAGGTGAGCTAAATTCTATGTAATCATGGTCTTTGGAAGTTATAGTCATAGTTTCATCATTATATGTTATATTCAAAGTAGAAATGTTCGGTACTACAGTTAAATATTCAGTTATGCACTTTTCACCTGTATAGCAGGTAAATTGTTGAGTAAAATCATTAGTTTGAAGTGTGTAAGAACCGAGATATGTAACTAAAAATTGAGATGTACCTACCGATTGAAGCAGTTTTGTTACAGGATCAAAATAGAAATCATCGCTCTGAAACGGAGAAGCTTGAGCAGGTATCATATTTCCCGACATCATAGCTACATTTTTAACTTCTATGGCATCGGGAAGTACTATCCCCGAAGGTGATACTGTTGTATAAATTCTTTTGTTTACCGGTTTCCACTTTTCAAACTTTTTCAAAGTTGAGATAAACATTGTGTTAAGAACATCCCAATTAAATGAAAAAGCAGAAAGCGGGATAACAAAAATCCCGTTTCCCGTAACAATATTTTTTACAGCTTGTTCTAAATATAACATTATTTAACTGCATCCTTAATTTGTTTAGCTATATTATTTATATGTTTTTTGCTTGTCAAAACAATATTATTATCTTCTGCAAGATTAATCAAAGCAGCTTTTTTGGTTTCTTTGTCTACATCTGCTTCCATAATTTTGTCCACTTCATCTGCCAAAGAAATAATTTTCGGAGTTAATTCTTCCGATTCTACAGGTTCTTTAGGTTCTACGGGAACTTTAGGTTCTTTAGGTTCTACAGGAACTTTAGGTTCTTTAGGTTCTTCCGATTCTACGGGAATTTCAACATGAAATTTTTTGTATCTTGAATCATCTTCAATTTTAAAATTAGATAGTTTTAAAGTTTCACTAAACACCGGATTATTTTTACGCAGTTCTTTCATAGCCTTAAATTTTGCTATATCGGTTGTGTTTAATTTTAATGAAGAATAAGGCATTATTTGTCTATCAGTCGAAAGTTTAATAGTAATAACTTTGTCACTGTAATTGTTTAAGTACATAGGTCTAATCTCCTTTACTAAAAATTAAAAACTTTATGAATATAGAATAACAAAAAGTCCTACTAAATAGTAGAACTTTTCGCGAAAAAGAAACAATAGGATAAATATTAACTCTTCAGCAGACTTGCCGGATCAAAAGACAAATTAATTGCTGAAGGGTCTATCGTTTGCACTTTAGGAGTATTAAATGAATCTGTTTCTTTTTCAGATTTTGACGCTTCAACTTGAGGTTGAGGTTGAGGAAGAGGTTGAACTACAGGTTGAGGTTGAACTACAGGTTGAGGAATAGGTTGGG
>CAMEMA010000122.1 GCA_945926705.1 uncultured Clostridia bacterium | reverse complement strand
ACACCTCCCTATCTCTATAAATTATTTCGACTTTAACTTCGGGGTTTTTGTTTTTCTGTTGAAACAAAGTCAATAGATTAAACGAATAAAAATATCTTTCGTCAAAATCATCTTCAGTTGCTCTTTTACGTTTGGCAAAATGTTTAACTGCTTCGTTTACCTGAGCAATCATATTCTGGTCAATATACTCATTCAGTCCCTCCAGTTTGTTTAAATTTAGTTCAACAATTTTTTTCATTTTTAGTTCCTCCTTAGAATTTATTAAAAATTAATTATTTCTCTACTCATAGCGTCAACACAACGCACTTCACCTGTTTCGGTATTATATAAAAAACAGGTTTTAATTCCGTTGTGCCAAAAATATTGTGACTGTTCCCATGCTTCCACTCCTGTTGAATGAAAGCGTAATTCTTCTACTTTACTACCGTTTAACAATGTGTACATTACATATCCTCCTTAAATAAAATTTTATTGTTAGCTATATAATTATTATTATAATAATTGATAGCTTTTTGATTATCATTAGCAATATCCTGCTGTAACTGATAACGCCAAGTCGTAAGATAACATTCAGGAAACCTCACAAAATCTACCAATAATAGCAGTATACAACAGAATACTGCAAAAGTCAACACCTTTTTTATTACTTTCATTTTTTTCTCTTCCTTTCTTTTGTTTCTTTATAATATCCTATTGACAAATATATTGTTATGTGTTATAATAAATTTATCAGTAAGAAAATAGCAGGTTGTTTTACAAGATTTTGTTACTGCTATACTTGCTGTTGGGATACAAAAGGCTTAGTTTATCTTGCTTTTATTAATAAATGCAATGTATTAATAATTTTAAGAATTAAATTAAGCCAAGCGATTAACTCATGTAATTCGCTTTTAAATGTAAAAGAAATTATTAAGCAATTTAACACCAGGACAATATAGGTATATGTTGCTTTGATAATAACCTCTTTACCAGAATAACCATACATAGTTATCCCTCCTTTCTAAAAAGACTTATAGGCAAAACTCCTTTCTTTAGATTTTAGGTTTTAATGAGGTTATCCTAAAAACTCATTTTATAAAGCAAAATCTTTTATTCTAATTTTGCAATAAGGTCATAGTAATCATGACCTCTGTATTTGATTTCATACAAAGTATGAAATTTATCTTCATAGAAATCAAAAATTTTTTGAATTTTTGACCAAGAAGCTCTTGGAGTATATAAATACTCTGCCACAGTTCTTAAAATGTCCTCGCCAAGTTTATCTCTAAACTTGGTCACTGCGTAACTTTCCGAACGTGATACAATATTTTTATATAAAGTATACTGTGTACTATACACATCATTAAGATGATATACATTAACCTTCAGGAAGTCACGATTGCCGTCAAAGGTTTTTTGAAGTTTTAACTCCTCCAAATTTGGTGAATACCACTCTATAGCAGTATCATTCTTCAATGCCCTTTCCATTATCTGTAATACCTTTTCTAATTGTTTGTTCATTTTTATTCCTCCTTATATACAAATCTTCAATTATTTTATAAATTCAAATTCAGTGGGACTTATCCACTTCATTTTTAATAAAGGCAATTCATATTCCTCTATTAAATCGTTGTATTCTCTCATAATAAGAGAGTAATCTTGTCCTATCTCTGCCATTTCAATTATGACTTTTAATAAAGTCATTGTTAAATTTAACCTTTTAATAATATTATTTTTCATTATTTATCTTCTCCTTTCAATTCTCCGTTTCTATAGAGTTTTTGTTTATAAGCTCTATGTTCTCTTTGAATGGCGTTCCATTCTTCTCCTTTCCTTTGCCATTCTTTCCAATGCTCCTTTCTGTAATTTTTAGCAATTTGAGCAGAAGAAGGATTAACAGTTAATAAAATTGTCTTCTTACTAACCTCAAATTGTTTTGCAAGCTTGTTAAGAGAAAATAAACCTGTAGAATATAGGTTTACTATTTCTTTTTTCTGTTCTGTTGTCAACCTTCTTCTTCTGTCTTGTGTTTCAGATAGCCTTATCTTTTCTGACTTTCTTGGCATTTTCTTTTAACTCCTTTCAAATTTATTTTTCTTTAATGCAAGCATAAGCATCATCTTCTTTCATAGAGTGGCTAAGGGGAGTCACTCTTTTTTATTTGCTTTTAATAGCTTCTTTTATCATTTTTTCTATCAATTCTTTAGTTTTTTTCTTTTTGGCTTGCCAAGTGAGAACTGAATCGTATCTCAACGTTTCACCGATTTTATCATACTTCTGCAAAGTATCGTAATCAATGCGAATATTGCCAAAAGGTGCGTATCCAGTTGATATTGCAGTTGTACCGAAATCGTACACGTCACTTGCCCAACCTTCTTTACGGACAGTATAATACTGTGGCGTAAAGTAGTTTAACAAATTCTGTAAATTGCAATAGCCGATTGCAACTACATTAGTGTATGTTGATTTAATTTCCTTTTGTGTTGTTTTAATTTTAGCCATAGCTTATCTCCATTTCTCTGCTTAATGTTATTCTTCAGCCAACAATTATTTTTAATTTAATTAATTATTTTCTCTCTTATCATACTGAAAAGCACAGTCATACATCGGACGACCAGTAATTTGGTCTTTAAATATAGGACAATGCCATTGTCTATTAAAGCCATTTTCTTTGCACCATTTATCTACGACCTTTTTAGTTAAAGGTGTAGCATATACATACAAATCCGTTTCATGATGAAACATTTCTTCTTTTGGATAACCCGCTTCAATCAATCTCTTTTGTAATTCTGTCATATTAAAACCTTCTTTCTCCCCGTATAAATCCGATAGGACAGATATTTTATTGTTTTTATTTTGTAATTTCCATTTGCAATTCTTGTCCTATTTTATTAATGAAATTTAACACCTCTTTTTTAGAGTTGCATTTAAATTCCGTTTCATAATTATTTCTTGCCGTAAATATCTCATACCGACAATCTCTTCCAAATGGATGGTCACATTGAACTCCAAAATATAAAAATTCTCTCTTATTTTCATTTAATGGTTCAAAACGAAAATCATCGTACAAAGGAGCGTTACAAGGACAATTATTTTTAAACCAAACATAATAATTGTCTAAGATAAAATCATTCTTAATATCTTTAATGATATTACCCATTTTCTTTAATCTGTTCATTAAAGATTTGTCTGAACAAAACCAATCAAACCAACCTGCTTCAATTTGAATATCTGTATCTTTTATGTCGAACTTACCTTCGTTAAAAGCCTTTATCCATTCTCTTACTGTTTTTCGTGTTTTCATAACTAAATCTCCAATCTCCCCGAACACGCTTATAGGTCAGTAATTATTTATTTTTTAATTATGTTTAATTTTATTTTTCTTTATCTTTTGTCATCAAAATAAAGTTTTGAACAAACGGATTTTCATTTGTCCGTACAAATAGATAATTTTTATCCTTTTCTTGATACTTTTCAAGTATCTTTAAAGGATTATCACAAAC